>JAATGB010000097.1 GCA_015654945.1 Lactobacillales bacterium
CCATTCCAGGCATTTATGCGATTGGGGATGTGCGCGCGACTGTTTTACGTCAAATTGCGACGGCAGTAGGAGATGGCAGTATTGCGGGGCAAGAAGTGTTTAATTATATTACAAGCTTAGAAGAAAAAGTTGCCAAAGCCTAATTAAAAAATTGAAAAATCTATTTCTTTGTTGAGATAGGTTTTTTATTTTGTAAAAGTTAAAATTTCGTCATAAAATGGAAATCTGATTTCGCTTCCATATGTTTAATGATATACTAATGAATGGATAAAAAGAAAGAGGTGAAGACATGACTTGGGAACAAGTTTATGCACAATGGAAAGACGATCCAAAGTTGGATAGTCAATTAAAAAATAATTTAGAAGAAATCGAAAAAGATAAAGACGTATTAAAAGATGCTTTTTACGCACCGCTTGAATTTGGAACAGCAGGAATGCGTGGTCTATTAGGTGCTGGTATTAATCGGATGAATATTTACACTGTTCGGCAAGCAACAGAAGGATTAGCAACGTTTATTGATGAGCAAGGAAGCGAGGCACAAAGAGCCGGTGTAGCAATTGCCTATGATTCGCGTCACCTTTCACCAGAATTCGCGATGGAAGCTGCCAAGACACTTGCGTACCATAATATAACTTCTTATGTATTTGAAAGTTTACGTCCTACGCCAGAGCTTTCTTTCGCTGTAAGGGAATTAAAGTGCTTTGCAGGCATTATGATTACCGCTAGCCATAATCCAGCCCAATATAATGGCTATAAAGTGTATGGCTCAGATGGGGGGCAAATGCCGCCGGAAGACGCAGATGCGTTGACTACTTATGTCCGGAAAATAGAAAACCCACTTGTGATCCCAGTCTTAAATGAGGCAGAAGTTGCAGCTAGTGGATTGATTAACATAATTGGTGAGCAAGTTGACTTACCTTATCTAGAAAAATTAAAAACCGTTACGATTAACGAAAAATTAATCAAAGAAGTTGGCAAGGATTTGAAATTGGTCTACACGCCATTACATGGAACTGGAAAAATGCTTGGTGAAAAAGCATTACTACAAGCAGGTTTTGAAAAATTCCGTTTAGTTCCAGAACAAGCAATTCCTGATCCTGATTTTTCAACGGTCCAATCACCAAATCCAGAAGAACATTCCGCTTTTGAATATGCGATTAATCTAGGAAAAAAAGAAGGAGCGGACTTGTTAGTCGCGACCGATCCAGATGCCGATCGCTTAGGTGCAGCTGTTCGCTTACCAGATGGGGAATATCAAGTATTGACGGGTAACCAACTGGGTGCATTAATGATTGAATACCTTTTAACCGCACATCAAGCTGCGGGAACGTTGCCTGAAAATGCAGTGATATTGAAATCAATTGTTTCGAGTGAACTAGCAACGGCCATCACCCAAAAATTTAAGGTTAAAATGGTGAATGTCCTAACTGGTTTTAAATTTATTGCGGAAAAGATTGAAGAGTACGAAGCCGATCACACGCAAACATTTATGTTTGGTTTTGAAGAAAGCTATGGCTATTTAGTGAAATCTTTTGTTCGGGACAAAGATGCGATTCAAGCTTTATTATTGCTGGCAGAAGTGGCGGCTTATTACAAGCAAAAAAATCAAACGCTCTATGATGGATTGCAAAATCTCTTCGAAAAATATGGGTACTATCAAGAAAAAACCATTTCTGTTACCATGAGTGGCATTGAAGGCGCCGCTAAAATTAACGCCTTAATGAAAAAGACAAGAGAAAAAGGTCCCACAAGTTTTGGTAATCTGACAGTTACCGTAACTGAAGATTTTCAAACGCAGGTAAAAACGGACCAAGCGGGAAAGACAAGTTCGACAGGCTTACCAAAATCCAATGTGTTAAAATACCATTTAGAGGATGGCAGCTGGGTAGCAATTCGACCATCTGGAACGGAGCCTAAAATCAAATTTTATGTTGCGGCTACCGCTGAAAATGAACAAGCTGTAACTAAAAAAGTCGCAGCAATCGAAGCAAGTATCCAACAGTTAATCAAGTAAAATTCTTTTACCTATCTTGCACGATAATCGAGAAAAAAGCATTTTTTGTCGCCTTTAAATAAGGAGTCGCCAAAAAATGTTTTTTCTTTTTTCCTCTTATTAGATAAAGAGGTAGTATTGATTTTGCATCGCTTTGAAGGTATGATAATGAGAGAATTAAGGCTTGTAGTTTATGCATTATGGTTTTGTCATACATAGAAGCAATCGCGAAAATTTGAAGATTGATAGGTTCATTTACTGATGCTTATTCCTTATCAAGGCTTATGTTTGAGTAAAGATAGCTAACTTTTTGCTTGTCTTGTTTTATTAAAGAAAGAGAGGTGTCTACCATAGAGAATTTAGGTAGTATATTAAAAACAGAGCTACGACATATTCGTCACCAGTATCATGTTTATTTAAAGCCCATTGCTATTATTCAAGTATTGTTCTCGTTTCTATTTTTAGGAGGACTGACTTATTTTTTTCAGCTTATTTTAAATGCTTATCGCATCCAAGGATTGACGTTAACAACTTTAGGTGTCGCATTTCGTACCCCATCTGCTATTTTTTTCATGGGCCTCTTTTTACTGGCTATTCTGCTTTTCTTTTTGTTTGAAAGTGGGTTCTTTTTTTAGTTAACCATGCGGAGCAAGCTGGTAAAACAGTCACATTTAAGAACCTTAAACAGTATTTTATGCAAAAACTACCCTATATTTTACACTATCAAATTTTCCTTTTACTGGGGTATTTTTTTATTTTGATACCACTAGTTGGTATTGGAATTCGACCAGCACTACTCCAAAACCTTTATATCCCGCATTTTATTCTAGATGAGATAATGAAACAATGGATAGGAACTGTGTTCGTTTATAGCTTTCTAACCTTTCTTTTTTGGGTCAACATCCGTTGTTGTCTTTTCTTACCGTATTTTTTATACAAAAAAAAGGCAACGATCTGGCAAGCTTTGACTCATAGCTGGATCCAAACAAAAGGTCATTTCTGGAAGCTGACAGGAATATTAGGGGGAATAATAAGCGTTTTCATTTTGCTGTCGGGCACGTTACTCGTTATGCTAATGATTCCGCTGTTTCTAATTGAAACGATCGTTCCTTCAATAGCTCCAATTGCTGCAGGGCTTATTTCTGCATTGTTGCAATTTAGTTCGTTGCTCTTAGGAAGCTATGCTTTTATTTGGTGGGTTAGCTGTATAAATCGTTCTTTTTTTCATGCTTATGTAATTGGCAAAACAGAACCTCTTCACCTGCCTGCAAAAAAAATTTCCAAATGGGTAACGCTATTTATTAGTGTCGCGTTCTTTTTGTCTGCTGCTTGGAATGGGGTCGTTTCATACGAATTTGTTTATGATGCACACACGCTTATTATTGCCCATCGTGGAGATGTTTTTAGTGGTGTTGAAAATACACTTGGTTCGCTACTTGCTGCCAAAAAAGCGGGTGCTGATTTGGTCGAGATTGATGTTCAAGAAACAAAGGATGGCAAGCCTGTCGTTTTTCATGATACAACGCTTTCCCGTTTAGCTGGTCGACAAGAAAAGGTTGCGGATCTCACACTAAACGAATTAACCACTATTTCTGTCCAGAGTAATGGCTTTGCAGATACTATTCCTAGTTTTGCTGAATATGTTAAAAAAGCGAAAGCACTAAAGATTCCTTTATTAGTAGAATTAAAACCCAATAAGCCTGATAGCCGAACACTTGTCACTTCTGTTATTCAGATTATGCGTTCGGAAGGCGTGCTTGATGACTATATTATTCAGTCGTTAGATCAAAACGCATTGCAGCAGGTAAAAAAATAGATCAAACCATAATTACGGGATATATTGTACCTATAAATGTTGGAAATTTGCCCCAAACCGAGGATAATTTTATCGTCTTAGAAGATTTTTCTTATCGTACCAAGATTTTGGCGCAAGCAAAAGCAGCAGACAAAGGAATTTTTATTTGGACGGTTAACCGATCGAGTCTGCAAAGGAACTATTTCAAAGAAAATGTTCAGGGACTTATCACAGATAAAATTAGTCAAGCTGTTTCGATACGCGAACAGGTGCAGTCAAAAAAAACATTTTATCAATTGTTGCAGCATTATTTTCACCTAAATTTATAAAAAATAACCAAGATGTATCAAACTTTAATTTTTGAATAGTAGAAATTGAAGGGAGATTTCGGTTAAAATGAAATTATTACGATTTGTAAGTGAAATTTGTAGACTTTTCCACGAAAAAATATTAGCATAACAGCATAAGTATTTTTTAGGAGGATATACATGGTAAAATCAGATTTAACGACAGAAATGATTAGCCAAGTCAGTCAGTTGTATAAAATGTTAAGTGAGCCGACAAGAATTCAAATCCTTGTCCTATTGAGCGAAGAAGAAACAAATGTGGGAGATATTGCAACCCAACTAAGGATGGAGCAATCAGCTGTGTCCCATCAACTGAAACTATTGAAATTGAATCATTTAGTCAAATCAAGAAAGGCAGGGAAAACAGTTTATTATTCCCTAGACGATCATCACGTACTCGATATTCTCTCTCAAACGATTCAACATGTGTCACATTCAAAATAAAATTCAACAACAATGGGAAAAAAACTAGTTTTTTCCCTTTTTCTTTTGTATACTAATAGGAAATATCCTTTGATTAAAATAGGATTAATTTTAATTGTGAATTCGTAAAACTTTGGAGGCATAAAAATGGGGGAAACGCTTAAGTTAGGCTTACTTGGATTAGGAACGGTCGGTTCTGGTGTACCATTAATTTTAAAGGAACATCAAGAAAAAATTTCGCAAGTAACGGGTATGAATATTAGCATTAGTAAAGCTTTGGTTCGGGATACAAAAGAAAAACAAACCTTAGCAAATGATTACGATTTTTCGTTAACAACGAATTATGAAGAATTAATTCAAGATGAAGAAATCCAAATTATTGTAGAACTAATCGGGAAGATAGAGCCGGCACGCAGTTACATCATTCGCGCATTGGAAAGCGGAAAGCATGTGGTAACAGCGAACAAGGATTTGTTAGCCCAGCATGGAAATGAATTAGTTGAAGTTGCGCGAAAAAATCATTGTGATCTTTATTACGAAGCAAGTGTTGCCGGGGGGATCCCGATTTTAAGAACGATTGCAAACAGTTTAGCAGCAGATAATATTCATAAAGTTTTAGGAATTATTAACGGTACAACGAACTACATGTTGACTAAAATGGTTTCAGATCAGCTTACCTATGAAGAGGCATTAGATCAGGCACAAGCATTAGGCTTTGCTGAATCGGATCCAACGAATGATGTGGATGGAATTGATGCTGCCTATAAAATGGTAATTTTAACTCAGTTTGCCTTTGGAATGAATGTGAGCATTAAAGATATTGAAACCAGTGGAATTCGCGGACTTGCTTTGGAAGACATCAGCATGGCCCAACAATTAGGTTATACACTAAAACTGATTGGCTCGTCTGAAGTCAAAGAAGACAGTGTCAGCGTCGAAGTCGCACCAGTTATGGTGCCAAACAATCATCCATTAGCTGCGGTGAGAGATGAAATGAATGCTGTTTTTGTAAGCAGTTCTGGAGTTGGTGAATCGATGTATTATGGACCAGGAGCAGGTGCGAAACCGACTGCAACAAGTGTGGTCAGCGACATTATTACAATCGCGAAGAATATTCGTTTAAAAACGACGGGTCGCTTGTTTAACTCGTATAAAAGTCAGACGAAACTAACAAAAGATGAAGATATCTATTCCAAATATTATTTTTCGATCGATGTTCCCGATAAACCAGGTCAATTTTTAAAGTTAACGCAGATTGTCACAGAATCAGGTGTGAGCTTTGACCAGTTGATTCAGCAGCAATCAGATGGAAAACGTGCTAGAATCATTGTGATTACGCATGAAATGACGAAAGCACAGAGTAAAAAAGTCGTTGAGGTTATTTCAAACGTAGAAGAATTTAAATTGTTGGCTACTTACAAAGTTTTAGAGTAATGGAGAAATTAAGATGAAAATTAGAGTTCCTGCAACAAGTGCTAATTTAGGACCAGGCTTTGATTCGTGTGGCCTTGCGGTTTCTAAATATTTGACCTTAACGATCAAGGAAGAAGCAGCCGAGTGGTTTATCGAACACGACTTATCTGCTGCTATTCCTCATGATGCATCTAATCTAATCATTCAAACAGCATTAAAAATTGCACCTCAATTAAAACCGCACCGTCTTTACATGGAAACTGATATTCCACCTGCTAGAGGACTAGGTAGTAGCTCAAGTGCAATTATTGCGGGCATTGAGTTAGGCAATCAGCTACAACATTTAGAATTAAGCTTGGCTGAAAAATTAGACATTGCAACAAAGATTGAAGGACATCCAGATAATGTGGCACCAGCACTTTATGGCAATTTTGTGATTGCAACCTACGAAGATGAGGTGAAAGCTGTTTGTCACAATTTTCCAGAATGTGATGTAATTGTTTATATACCAAATGAAGAGCTTTTGACAAGCGAAAGCCGCAAAGTTTTGCCTGAGTCGTTAGCTTACGGGGAAGCAGTTAAAGCAAGTAGTATTGCTAATGTGATGATTGCAGCGGTATTGAAAGGAAATTTAGCCTTGGCTGGCGAAATGATGGAGAAAGATTTATGGCATGAAAAATACCGAGAACCACTTGTACCTCATTTGACACAGATTCGTGCTGCCAGTAAACAAGTAGGTGCATATGCAGCAGTTTTAAGTGGTGCGGGACCAGCAGTCTTACTTCTTAGTCCGAAAGAAAAAAGTAAAGAAGTGGTCACAGCTCTTAAATTCTGGCAAAAAAAAGGCAGTTTTGAAATTTTAACAGTAGACACACAAGGTGTAGTGATTGAACCATAACAAGCAGTTAGTTTTGAAACGATCAAAATAATTATACTGTAAAGAAAAAACACTTTACATCCACGAGAAAAACTGGTAAACTAATTTTTGTGAGTAAAGTATATGGAGGTGTTTTATAAAATGGCAGTTAAAATTCGTTTAAAACGTATGGGTTCTAAAAAGAAACCTTTTTACCGTATTGTAGTCGCTGATTCTCGTTCTCCTCGTGATGGACGTTTCATCGAAACAGTTGGAACGTATAATCCTTTGAAAGATCCTGCAGAGGTTGTTTTGAAAGAAGATTTAGTCTTAGATTGGTTGGCAAAAGGCGCGCAACCTTCTGATACTGTTCGTAACATTCTTTCGACTGAAGGAACTATGAAAAAATTCCACGAAGCGAAATACACAAAGAAGTAAGGTGATCGTAAATGACAGATGTGAAAGAATTGGTTTTAACAATTGTTCGTCCGTTAGTCAGTCACCCAGAAAACGTTAAATTAGAAGTGGAAGAGTCACATGACTTTTTTGAATACAATTTAACTGTAGACCCAGAAGATGTCGGTCGAATTATTGGCAAGCAAGGACGAGTTGCAAAAGCAATTCGAACAATTGTCTACAGTATTCGTCTAGAAGAAACGAAAAAAGTTCGTTTGAATATTTTGGATGGGAAATAAAAACAAGGCTCTTAAATAGTTCTCTATTTGAGAGGCCTTTTTTTTATCAATTTTCGTTTAATTTGCGGATAACGTGTAATTTTTTTCCGTTTCAAGTACAATAAAGGGGAAGAAATGAAAGGGGCGTTTACGATGAAAAATGTTCTGCGTTTGGCAAGTGTGGTAGCTTTCATCATTTTATTACAAGGGTGTGGCAAAAAAGAAAACGACTCAACCTCCGCAACAACAAAGGTAGAAAAAGCAACAAGTGTCGCTTTGAGCGATTCGACTACTTATGAAAAAGAATCAACGACTCAAAATGAGACCGCCGGTGAATCCTCAAGTCCAACGCAACAAACTAGTCCAACAAGTCCGGAAAATGGACCGGATACCCAAGCTACAAAAGTGCTCCAAGAATTAAATCGACTTTTCCCGCAAAATAGCTTACCTACAAAAATTTTAACAAGTGAAAATAAGCAGTACCTTGGAGCGGCAACGACAAAGACACAAGATCAACAGAATTTTCGCATTTTGTATTATGCTGAAGACAAAGCGATTTCAGTGAACGATCAACAATTAAATCAATTACACCCCATTGCTTCTTTTGAAAAGAAGACCTTTGCGGATGCAGCATCTGCGGCTCAAAGTATCAATTACCAAAAAGAAGGTGGCAGTCAAACGGTTGATTTAGGCTATGGTTTGAAAGGATACATGCAAGGTGCAGCTGGTTCC
>JAATGB010000047.1 GCA_015654945.1 Lactobacillales bacterium
CCAAAGTAAAATAAGCTCAATAATTGAAATTTTCTGATAATTGTGTAAATTTATGTTGACATTTCTTTCGGAGACAGTTATATTATTTTATAATATTTCTATTTTGATACTAATTAAAAAAGAAAAACCAATTAAGGAGCTTTATTATGAAAATCAAATTCCATCAAATCGTCATTATTTTATTACTTTAGAAGGACTTAGAACAATTTTTGCAGAATGGTTGCAATTGTTTAGGTCCTATTTGTCTTCTTGATGAGATGGGATTTTTGCAAAAGCAGCTCATCTTTCTTAACAAAAGATGAGCTGCTTTTTTTATATAAAAAAATGAATGGAGTGAAGTAAATGCGAAGTGATCAGATAAAAAAAGGAATTGATGCAGCCCCGGCGCGAAGTTTACTATATGCAACGGGACAAGTCAAAAATGCAAGAGACATGAATAAGCCATTTATCGCTATTTGTAATTCGTATATTGACATTGTGCCGGGACATGTCCATTTAAGAGAACTGGCTGATATTGCCAAAGAAGCTATTCGGGAGGCGGGCGGCATTCCCTTTGAGTTTAATACGATTGGTGTGGATGATGGTATTGCGATGGGACATATTGGCATGCGGTATTCATTACCGAGTCGCGAAATTATTGCAGATGCTGCAGAAACTGTGATCAATGCTCATTGGTTTGATGGTGTGTTCTATATTCCAAACTGTGACAAAATCACTCCGGGCATGCTTTTAGCTGCTATGCGGACGAATGTTCCGGGAATTTTCTGTTCTGGCGGGCCAATGAAAGCAGGTCTCGATCCACAGGGAAAAGCCACGACTCTATCCTCGATGTTTGAGGCAGTTGGCAGCTTTAAAGACGGCAAAATGTCGAAAGAAGACTTTTTGTTTATGGAACAAAATGCTTGCCCGACTTGTGGTTCCTGCGCGGGAATGTTTACGGCAAATTCGATGAATTGTTTAATGGAGATTCTGGGGTTAGCTTTACCAGGAAATGGAACGATCTTAGCGGTTTCAGAAGAACGCAGAGCACTCGTCAGGAAATCGGCGTTTCATTTGATGGAGCTAATAAAAAAAGAGATCAAACCCAGAGATATTGTCACGAAGGAAGCGATTGACGATGCCTTTGCGCTAGACATGGCGATGGGCGGGTCCACTAATACGGTTTTACATACACTTGCAATCGCAAATGAAGCTGAAATCGACTACAACTTGAAAGAAATCAATGAGATTGCGAAACGGGTCCCTTATTTATCCAAAATTGCACCCTCTTCTGCGTATTCCATGCATGATGTTCATGAAGCAGGCGGCGTTTCAGCAATTATTAAAGAATTGATTGACTTAGGAAGTGCAATTCACCCAGACCGTATGACGGTTACGGGGAAAACGTTGCGCGAAAATGTGGCGGATGCTGTTATTAAAAATGAAAAGGTCATTCATCCAAAAGAAAATCCCTATAGTCCTGTCGGCGGTTTGTCCATTTTGTATGGCAATATTGCCCCCAAAGGAGCTGTGATCAAAGTCGGGGGTGTCGCGCCCTCCATTAAGATTTTCCAAGGAACCGCGATTTGTTTTAATTCTCATGATGAAGCGGTCACAGCAATCGACAATCATACGGTAACCAAAGGGCATGTTGTCGTGATTCGCTATGAAGGACCGAAAGGCGGTCCGGGAATGCCAGAGATGTTAGCACCAACCGCTAGTATTGTGGGTAGAGGTTTGGGAAAAGAGGTTGCGCTGATTACCGACGGTCGTTTTTCAGGTGCAACTAGAGGCATTGCAATTGGTCATATTTCACCAGAAGCGGCTGCTGGAGGTCCGATTGGCTTAATCAAAGACGGCGATATCATCACAATTAATTTGACGGATAGAACCATAAATGTCGAAGTTGCAGAGGAGGAACTAGAAATCCGCAGAAAAGAAGTTCCTAAATTTAAAGCGAAAGTCAAAACAGGGTATCTCGCACGGTACACAGCATTGGTAACTTCTGCCCATACCGGCGGAATCATGAGAATACCAGAAGATTTACTCGACTAAATTCAAAAAGAGGTGAAAAGATGATTGAAGCGACAAAGAGCGAAAATGGTTCACAATTATTGCTACGTACATTAAAAAAACAAGGAGTTGAAATGATCTTCGGTTATCCTGGTGGAGCAGTTTTACCCTTATACGATGCGTTGTATGATGGCGGTATTCCTCATATTTTGGCCCGTCACGAGCAAGGAGCTTTACATGCTGCAGAAGGTTATGCAAAAGTGACGGGGAAACCAGGAGTTGTCATTGTGACCAGTGGACCCGGAGCAACAAACGCGATTACAGGCATTGCAGACGCGATGAGTGATTCACTCCCACTTGTGGTTTTTACCGGACAAGTGGCAACACCAGGGATTGGCAAAGACGCTTTTCAGGAAGCAGATGTGATGGGATTAACAATGCCGATTACTAAAAATAATTACCAAGTACGAGATAGTAAGGATTTACCAAGAATGATCAATGAAGCTTTTCAGATTGCCACTACGGGGCGTAAAGGACCGGTTGTAATTGACTTGCCGAAAGATATTTCCTTAGTCAAAATATCGGAAAAATATCAAGAGACAGTCGATTTGCCAAGCTACCAGCCAACCGTCGAACCAAACACGTTGCAAATTCAAAAAATGATGACGGCTTTAGCAGCGGCAAAAAAACCGGTGATTTTGGCCGGAGCAGGTGTGATTCATGGTGAAGCTAGCACGGAACTACTTGTTTTTGCAGAAAAATACAACGTTCCCATCGTTAATACATTACTTGGTTTGGGCACGATTTCGAGTGTACATGAATTATTTTTAGGAATGGGAGGAATGCACGGTTCCTATACAGCCAATATGGCGTTGACGGAATGCGATTTATTGCTAAATATTGGTTCTCGTTTTGATGATCGGCTAGCAAGCGCGCCAAAAGATTTTGCCCCAAATGCAACCATTGTACACATTGATATTGACCCGGCAGAGATTGGCAAAGTTATCGAAACAGCTATTCCGATTGTCGCGGATGCCAAAGCTGCACTTAAAAAAGCACTTAATACGCCGATTACCCCACCTGATACACAGGAGTGGCGACAGCAGAATAAAGCACGCAAAGCACAGTATCCTTTTTCGTATGATCGAGAAAATACAGATGAAATAAAACCGCAGAAAGTTATTGAAATAATCGGTAAACTAACGAATGGTGAAGCGATTATTGTTACTGATGTTGGGCAGCATCAAATGTGGACAGCTCAATTTTATCCGTTTCGTTACGCACACCAACTCGTTACAAGTGGCGGCTTAGGCACGATGGGTTACGGCATCCCTGCTGGAATTGGCGCAAAATTAGGAGCCCCAGAGAAAGAAGTCGTTGTAATCGTTGGCGACGGCGGTTTTCAAATGACCAATCAAGAGCTTGCGATTTTAAATGAATATGGGGTGGATTTAAAGATCATTATTCTTAACAATCAATCGCTCGGAATGGTACGTCAATGGCAGGAAAAATTCCATAATGAGCGAAGATCGGAATCGGTGTTTCGAACACAGCCGGATTTTGTCAAGATGGCAGAAGCCTATCAGATTAAAGGAAGCCGATTGGCGAATCCAGCAACGCTCGAACAGGAGCTTACGACAATTTTTGCTGAAAAAGGACCTGCATTAATTGAAGTACTTGTTTCGACCACGGAACATGTGTTGCCGATGATTGCACCAGGAAGCCCGAATGATCAAATGATTGGAGTGGTGAACAGATGAAACGGATAATAACCGCATGTGTAAACAACTACTCCGGTGTTTTAAATCGGGTAACAGGAGTCTTGAATCGACGGCAGTTTAACATTGAGAGTATTTCAGTTGGGCCGACCGAAGCAACGAGCATTTCACGGATTACAATTGTCTTAAATGTTGCTTCGCTATTCGAGGCGGAGCAGGTCACCAAACAGCTGAATAAACAAATTGATGTCATCAAGGTTTCAGATATTACGGATGAGCCGCATGTAGAAAGAGAGCTAGCTTTAATTAAATTAAATACGCCAGCAGCTACGCGCGCGGAGCTCTTGTCTGTGATGGAACCTTTTAGGGCAAATATTATTGATGTTGGTGCGAAAACTGTGGTTGTTCAAGTGACAGGTACCAGCGAAAAAATTGATGCGTTTGTCGATGTGGTTCGGGCATATGGCATTAAACAAATGGCGCGGACAGGTGTCACAGGTTTTTTAAGAAGTAGCAAATAAGTTCTCTCAAAGCAGATGCTTTTTGAAGATAAAAAAAATGGAGGAATTCGATATGACAAAAGTTTATTATGAAGAGGCGGTCACCACAAATGAGCTGGCAGGTAAAACAATCGCCATTGTTGGCTACGGCTCACAAGGACATGCACATGCCCAAAATTTGCGAGATAATGGCAATCATGTAATCATCGGTATCAGAGAAGGCAAGTCTGCAGCAGCAGCACGAAAAGACGATTTCGAGGTACTATCTGTTGCGGAGGCAACGAAAAATGCACACATCGTGATGCTATTAGCGCCAGATGAAATTCAAGGAGATTTATATGAAAATGAAATTGCCGCAAACTTAGCGTCAGGAGATGCACTTGTCTTTGCCCATGGATTTAATATCCACTTTGATGTGATTAAACCGCCCAAAGATGTAGATGTATTCTTAGTCGCGCCGAAAGGACCAGGTCACTTAGTACGCCGCACCTTTGTTGAAGGCTTTGCTGTACCAGCTTTATATGCAGTTTATCAGGATGCGACTGGCAGCGCAACGCAGCTCGCTTTGTCTTATGCGAAAGGAATTGGAGCGACCCGCGTGGGTGTTTTGGAAACCACATTCAAAGAAGAAACCGAAACCGATTTGTTTGGTGAACAAGCGGTTTTGTGTGGTGGATTAACGAGTCTAATTCAAGCCGGATTTGAAACCTTAGTAGAAGCCGGATATCAACCAGAAATTGCCTATTTTGAAGTTTGTCACGAAATGAAATTAATTGTGGATTTGATCTATGAAGGTGGAATGGAAAAGATGCGCAGTTCAATTTCAAACACAGCCGAATATGGTGATTATGTTTCTGGACCACGAGTGATTACAGCCGAAACAAAGAAACAGATGCAGGCTGTTTTAACCGATATCCAAAATGGCAGCTTTGCAAAAGGCTTTATTGCAGATAATAAAAAAGGCTTCAAGGATTTTTACCGGATGCGAGAAACAGAAGCAGGTCACCCAATTGAAAAGGTGGGTGCAGAATTACGTAAAATGATGCCTTTTGTAAAAAAACAAGAGTAAGAAAGGGATGAAATTGTTGGTAGAAGAAAGCTTAGTGACAAAAACAGAAATTTTGGCTGCGGCAACCGTTTTAAAACCGATTGTTCGCCATACACCCTTGGAATACGATCCCTATCTTTCAAAAAAATATCGGTGTGAGGTTTATTTAAAAAGAGAAGATCTTCAGCATGTGCGTTCTTTTAAACTACGAGGTGCTTATTATGCAATCCAGCAATTAGCGCCCGAGATACGAAAAAAAGGAGTGGTTTGCGCAAGTGCTGGCAATCACGCGCAAGGAGTTGCCTATACCTGCCGAATGTTAAATGTTCAAGCCACTATTTTCATGCCAACGACGACACCACAGCAAAAAGTTTCTCAGGTTGCTTTTTTTGGTGGCGAGCAAGCTGAAATTCGTTTAATCGGGGATACATTTGATGCTTCGGCTGAAGCAGCTAAACGATATGCGCAAGCACAAGAAAAAGCATTCGTGGATCCTTTCAACGATCGTGGGATTATTGCGGGTCAAGGAACAATAGCGGTAGAAATAGTAGCAGATTTAGAAAAAGAACAAAAAACAGTGGATTATGTGTTTGCCGCAATTGGTGGCGGTGGTCTGATCAGTGGTATTTCGGCGTACATGAAAGCAGTTCGTCCGACCACTAAGATTATTGGTGTGGAGCCGTTAGGTGCGCCTTCGATGAAAAAAGCATTAGCCGCGAATAAAGTGGTAACCCTAGATGTGATGGATAAATTTGTTGATGGCGCAGCTGTGAAAACAGTTGGTTCATTTAATCTGGCTCATGTAAAGCAAAATGTGTCTGAACTGGTTTTAGTACCAGAAGGACAGGTTTGTTCGACAATACTGGAGCTGTACTCAAAGCAAGCAATCGTTGCCGAACCAGCAGGCGCTTTAAGTGTCGCAGCTTTGGCAAATTGTGATATCGAGCTTAAAGGAAAAACAGTCGTCTGTATTGTGAGTGGTGGAAATAATGATAGTAATCGGATGCAGGAAATTGAAGAACGTTCCTTGATTTTTGAAGGATTAAAGCACTATTTTGTTATCAATTTTCCCCAAAGACCGGGAGCCTTAAAAGAATTTGTGACCACGATTCTCGGACCGAACGATGATATTACCAAGTTTGAGTATACAAAAAAAGGAAACAAAGGGAGCGCTCCAGCTATCATTGGTGTTTTACTTAAATATAAAAGGGATTATGCTGCTCTTTTAGAACGAATCCAGCAATTTGATCCTCATTATATTGATTTAAGTCAAAACCAGATGTTGTACACATTACTTGTTTAAACACAAAAGCATTTTCTCAAATCGAGAGAATGCTTTTGTGCTCAAAAGAAAAACAGGTTAACAACAATCAGACCCAGAAAAATAAAAGGAACAAAAGGTAATTTTTCAAAGAGTGATCTGCTCCAAAAAAATCGTCGAACACCTAACCAGAAGAGAGCAAAAATAGAAGCAAAGAATAACAGTAAAACCATCGCGTGAAAGCCAATAAAAAAGGTGATAACGCTAAGAAGCTTTACATCACCTTGACCTAATGAATTAGCGGTTAAATTTGCTAGTAGCCATAAGCCGATACCGATCGCTAAGGAACCAAGCACGTCAACGGAAAAATAGGGAAACAGAAGATTTGTACCGAAAAGCAAGCAAGTAAAGCTGTATAAAATAGTTGGTGAAACAAGAAAATAAAAATAGTCTGTCAAGGCTAGTAAATAACACATTACCCAAAGGAAAAACAACGGTAAAAAAAACAAATGGAAATAGCGCATGTAAAACAACATAAAAATTATGCCTAGACTTGATTCGCTAACGAGATAGAGTAAAGGCAATTTTGTTTGGCAATGGGCACAGCGATTTTTCAAAATTACTTGAGAAAAGAGCGGCAAAAGTTCAAACCAGGAAAGTGTCATGTGACAATGCGTACAATGAGAACGAGGAAATAAAATCGATTTTTGTAAAGGAATTCTTTCAGCTGCTAATGTGAGAAAAGAGCCAAAGAGTGTACCGAGATAAAAAACAAAAAAATAACGCAATAGAAAAAGCCTCCTTTAAGTTAGTCGTATGTAATCTACGCAAAAAAGAGCGACTTGTTTTATTAGAAAAATCTAATGTAAAATTAGTTCCAATTAAATGCTTAAAACCAGTTGTGTGACTGGATTGGTCATTTTTAAGCTAATGTTACAGATTGTAATTATTATAAAAACATGAGCTAGTTGCCCTTTATACTTGTGTTTTGGATATAGAAGAGGTATCATAATAATTGTAGGAAACAGAATTTAAGGAGGAATATAAAATTATGGGATATGAACGAACAAAAGCAGATCTGAACCAATTAGTAGCAGACTTAAGTCAAATGGCGACAATTATTCACCAAACACATTGGTATATGCGTGGCTCTGATTTCTTGACGCTTCATCCAAGAATGGATCAATTTATGGACGAAATTAATGATCAATTAGATGAAGTGGCAGAACGTTTAATCACAATTGGTGGTGCTCCTTACTCAACCCTTTCAGAATTTGCGGCACATACAAATCTTGGGGATGAACCAGGAACATACGAAAAATCGATGGATGAAAGAATGGCCCGCTTGGTAGAAGGCTATCGTTATTTACAAGCCTTATATGAAAAGGGAATTGAAGATTCTGGCGAAGAAAACGATCACGTCACGCAAGATATGTTGATTGCATGCAAAGGTCCTGTTGAAAAGAATATTTGGATGTTACAAGCAAAATTAGGCAAATCGCCAGAAGTTGATACGGTAAAAATTGAAGTCAAAGTTAAAAATTAAGCATGATTCAAATTAATTAAGCAGTCTCGCCAGAAATGGTCGGACTGTTTTTTATTTTGCTCCACCAATTAGAACAATATAGTTGTAAACTAAATCATCTTTGTAGGTATCGAGGATATCCTTTTCAGAGTTAAAAAGATCAAAATTTTCAAGATAGTAATGAATCAAACCAATCCAGGTATTAAATAAGCTATAATGTGGCAGTGGTGTATAGACTTGAGCGTGTGTAAAAGCAAACGCTAGAAAATCAGAAAAAATTTTTTGAATCGTAATGTAATACTGATTCGCTTCTTTCGATAAAAAAAAACGTTCACGAATAAAATGAGTATAAAGCTTTTCATTTTTGTGGATGATTTCTAAATGGATAATCAACAGGTCAGTCAATGTTTGGTTTGGTTGTGCTTGGAAAACACGCAAGGATACAAAAGAACGCAACAATTCTTTTACGACAGAATCGATCAAATCCTCTTGGCTTTTAAAATGAATGAAAAGTGTCCCTTTCGCAACGCCAGCTTCCTGGCTGATTTGCTCCATTGAGGTTTGTAAAAAACCATTTTTGGTGTAGAGCGTAGTCGCGGCTTGTAAAATTTTGTGCGTAGTTGCTAACTTTTGTAGGCTTCTTTTTCCCATTTTTTTACCCCTTAAATGACTGTTCGGTCATTGTAATATAAAAACAGCTATTCTGTCAATTAGAAAGCTAATTGATAATATTCGTTCTTAATTGAGAAAAAAATCACAAATTATTTTAAGGACAAAACAAGCCACTTTAAGAAGAAAAGGTGGTTGAATCCGCTTTTTTTTGATATAATAAGATAGTGATAAATATCACAAAATAATAATTCTAATTTAGGGGTGGTTTGATGAAAGTAGTAGTTGTAGGCTGTACACATGCTGGAACTGCGGCTGTGAAAAATATTTTGGCTTTACAACCTGATGCTGAAGTAACCGTTTTTGAGCGGAACGATAATATTTCTTTTCTATCTTGTGGAATTGCTTTGTATGTAGGCGGCGTGGTCAAAGATCCAAAAGGGTTATTCTACTCTAATCCAGAGGAACTAGCTTCTTTGGGTGCAGTTGTGCACATGGAGCATGATGTCACAAATATAGATGTTGATACTAAACAAGTAAGCGCAAAAAATCTTCAAACCGGAGAAATTGTGCTAGCTGATTATGATAAATTAGTGATGACAACAGGTTCTTGGCCTATTATTCCACCAATTAAAGGGAGAGAACAAAATAACATTTTGCTATGTAAAAATTACAATCAAGCAAATGTGATTATTGAAAAAGCCAAAAATGCGAAAAAAGTTGCGGTTGTGGGTGCTGGCTATATTGGGATTGAATTGGTCGAAGCCTTTGTTGAATCTGGCAAAGAAGTGACGTTGCTTGATGGTTTAGATCGGATTTTAAATAAATACCTTGATCAACATTTTACGGATATTTTGGAGCAAGATTTAAAAGATCGTGGCGTGAAACTTGCTTTAAATGAAGCAGTCTCTGAATTCAAAGGCAATCAAAATGGCGACGTGACTTCTGTAGTTACCGCTAAAGGAGAATATGAAGCGGACATGGTTATCTTATGTGTCGGTTTCCGTCCCAACACAGAATTAGTAAAAGGCAAAGTCGATATGCTGCCAAGTGGTGCAATCATCGTGGATGAATATATGCGGACAAGTAATCCTGATATTTTTGCAGCCGGCGATAGTACAGTGGTTCACTATAATCCAAGTGGCACGCAAAATTATATTCCACTTGCGACTAATGCGGTTCGCCAAGGTATGCTCGTTGGGAACAACATTGTTAAACCAACGATGAAATATCGTGGTACGCAAGGGACTTCTGGCTTGTATTTATTTGGCTGGAACATTGGTTCGACTGGTGTAACAGCAACCAGCGCCGAGTTAAATGGCTTAAACGTTCGGACAACTATTTTTGAAGATAACTATCGGCCTGAATTTATGCCAACAACCGAGAAAATCTACATGCAGCTAGTTTATGAAGAAGGGACAAACCGGATTGTTGGGGCACAAATGATGTCCAAATATGATGTAACACAATCTGCAAACACCATGTCATTAGCGGTTCAAAATAAAATGACGGTCGAAGATTTAGCACTATCTGATTTCTTCTTCCAACCACATTTTGACCGACCATGGAACTACTTAAACTTGCTTGCTCATGCAGCTCTAGAAGATATTCGAAAGAATGCCGAAGTAGAAGTCTAGAAAGCAAAATAATGAAAAGATGAAATTGATTGGCGATCGTGTCAATCAATTTTTTTCGTGCAAAAAGTTGTACGTTTTTGGCGACTTTCTTGTTGACTAAAGAATCGTTAAAAGTTAGTATTTACTATAGAAGTGCTTGCAGAATGTTGCGAATATTTTGTCAATTTAAATAAAGGAGATTGTCCAATGGGAAATTACCTCGTTCTACAAACTGATTTTGGCTTGGACGACGGAGCTGTAAGCGCGATGTATGGTGTGGCACATATGGTAAGCGATCAAGTCGTAATCGAAAATTTGACCCATAATATTCCGCCATATGATATTTGGGTGGCTTCCTATCGTTTGTATCAAACTGTCAAATATTGGCCAAAAGGAAGTGTCTTTGTTTCAGTTGTGGATCCAGGTGTAGGCAGTGCGCGCCGGAGCATTGTGTGTAAGACCAGCTCAGG
>JAATGB010000081.1 GCA_015654945.1 Lactobacillales bacterium
AAAAGACAGAATTATTCAATTTGGTTGTGCTTTGATCCAAGATGGTCAAGTTGTTTCCACCTTTGCTACAGATATTAATCCGGGAAAGAAATTATCCAAACAAATTGAACAATTAACCGGTATAAAAAATAGTCGGGTAAAGAAAGCACCATACTTTGAAGATGTTGCGTACACTATCTACCATTTGTTGGCAGATTGTATTTTTGTCGCGCATAATATCTATTTTGATTATGCTTTTTTGAATAGAGAATTGAAGCGTTACGGAATTCCTCAAATTACAATCAAGGGAATTGATACAGTTGAGCTGGCTCAAATTTTTTTTCCGTTATCCCCAAGTTTTCGTTTAGCAGATTTAGCGAGTCAGCTTGGCTTTGACCATGATCGGCCTCACCAAGCAGACAGCGATGCAGAAGTGACGGCACAGTTATTGCTTTCAATTGAACACAAAATTCAATCACTCCCCTTAACGACAGTGGAAGAAATCGCGAAACAAGCAGATGTTTTAGGGAAAAATACGGGTGAATATATTCAAATGATTGTGACAAAAATGAAAAAAAGAGTTGCTCCGTTGGACGATCGTATAAAAATTGTGAACGGATTGGCGTTAAAAAAGAAAGAAGTTCGATTATATAGTGAACAGCAGCATTTAAAAACAGATAAATATCCAGTCACAAAGAAGCAAAAAGAAAAGCAATTTCAACCCCATTTTTCATATCGAAACGGACAAGGAAAAATGATGAACCTTGTCTATCATTTTTTTTGTGTCGAAGATCAAAATAAGAATTTAGCGATTGAAGCGGCGACAGGAATGGGAAAAACTTTTGGTTATCTCTTTCCGATCAGCTATTTTGCAACACTGGAAAATCCAGTGATCATTAGTACCGCTTCGATTTTATTGCAAAACCAGTTAGTGACAAAAGACATTCCGCAAGTAAATGAACTAGTGGCACGTCCGATTCAAGGAGTTGTTTTAAAAAGCTTCCGACACTATCTTGATTTAGATCGATTTTTCACAACATTAGAATCAAACAATACCCAAAAACAATACCGTATTTATCAGATGAAGATCTTAGTTTGGCTGACAGAAACGGAAACCGGTGATTTAGACGAACTAAATCTCAGTGATCAGCAAAATATTTTTTGGAATGAAGTGCGACATAAAGGTCCAAGCTATCTAAACGAAAACTCTGTATTTTATCAAGATGATTTTTATTTGCACGTACTAAATAAAGTGAAAAATAGTAATGTTATAATTGTAAATCATGCTTTTTTATGTGAAGAAAATAATCGTCAACAGCCGCTTTTGCCTGAAAATGGAAATTTAATCATTGATGAAGCGCATCAATTTGGACAAATTTTGGAAAAATCTACGACGAAAAAATTAAATAGTAACCAAATTCATTATCGGTTCTATGCATTGAAAGATCGTGCGGTTTCTGAACAGCTAGGCGTGATACTAAAAGAAGAACAAAATATGTTGCAGCTTTTTCAGTTGGCAGAAAAATTACTTGCCGAGATTTACGAACGAGTCCAAGAAGTTAATGAAGAAATTTTAGATGCTTTGAAAAAAAGCTACCCAATGGAAGAACTCAAAAAAGAAAAAATAATTTCTGCAGCCTGGTTTCAACAAACGTCCATCGAATTAAAAAAAGCGCTTCGTGAGTTATTCGTTGGTTTACAGGATGGACTGAAAATCTACGCAGAATTTGAGGCTCTTTTTTTTCAAACAGAAGAAAAATGGGTGGCTTCCGAACGGGCGATTTTAATTGATTGGTTAACTCATTTTGCGTATCTAAAAAAAATGGCTTATTTTTACCACATATTTGCCGAAGAATGGTCAGAAACAGTGATTAAATGGTGCCAAGTAGGTAAAAAGGAGCAGGATTTGACCTTGTTTTTATGCGATATTACTGGCAGTAATATTGAGCAATCATCTTGGTATCAACGATATCCCAAAATTCTGTATACCTCCGCAAGTCTCCAAATTGGCAAAGATAAAAAATTTCTAGAACGAGAACTAAAAATAGCTCCAATTCCGTTGAAAGTAATTCCTGATACATACGATTACCAGCAACAAGCTCGTTTATACGTTCCAACTGACGGCGTCATTACTGGTCAAGCAACATCACAAGAGTACGCAGAGTATCTTGTTGAGGTCATGGAAACGATCTGTTTCACTGTGAACCAGCCGACGTTGGTTTTATTTACTTCACATGATTTGCTACAAGCTGTTTATCAAAGAATGAACAAACAATTTTCACAGAAAAATATTGAAGTTCTTGCACAGGGAATTTCGGGTACGAAAGAAAAAATCATGAAAAAATTTATGCGTGCAACAAACGCTGTGTTACTCGGAACAAACTCCTTTTGGGAGGGCGTTGATTTTCCTAATAATGTCTTGAGAATTATTTTGATTACCAAATTGCCTTTTGATCCGCCAACTCGTCCATTTGTTAAAGCGAAATATCGCTATTTAGAAGCACAAGGATTTTCATCTTTCTATGATGAAGCGTTACCGAAAGCTGGTCTGCGCTTACGTCAAGCAGTTGGACGCTTAATTCGTTCAGAAAAAGACAAGGGAGTTCTACTTGTTGTTGATAGTCGATTAATAAAAGCAAAATATGGTAAAAAATTGCTGCACGCCTTACCAAAAGAATTGCCGCTAATAGAAGCCCCTCTGGCGGAAATTGCAATCAATATTGAAAATTTTCTAAAAAAATGAATGAATGCTCACAATTGAGAAAATTTCTGTTATAATTATCAGCGACAGAGAGAGAAAAGGAGTAAATCAATGAAAAACAGGTGGCAGCTCATCGTAATTACAATTTTAAGCTGTATTTTAGTTTTCTCACTCATTTTTTATATTCGCTCAAGTCGTCCAATGAGAGAAGCTAAAAATGATACCATTCGTTATGCCGAAAAATATGCCGACTTGAAGGATGTTGAGCGTTTTTATTGGTTTACACGAGAAAAAACCTATTTCAGTGTAACCGGAACAGATAAAGAGGGAAAAAAAATTGTGGTGATTATTCCCAAATCTGGTGATAAAGTCGTTGTGAAAAATCAAAGCGAAGGGCTGACACAAGAAGAAGCGGTCCAAGAAGTGAAAGAAAAATATAGCCCAAACAATATTCTTAAAATTAATTTAGGGATGTTTAAGGAGCAGATCGTTTGGGAAGTAACCGCTCAAAATAAGCAAAAACAACTAAGCTATTATTTAATTTCTTTTTCAACCGGAGACGAGGTTAAAACGATCAAAAATTTATAATAAAGGAGAATACCTAACATGCATATAGCGAAAAGAGCAAACCAACTGGAACCTTCTGCTACACTTGCCGCTTCGGCAAAGGCTAACGCATTAAAGGCTCAAGGAGTCGATGTTTTGAGTTTGACAGTTGGAGAACCAGATTTCATTACACCAGAAAACATCCAAAAAGCTGCCATTCAGGCAATTCAAGATGGACGAGCTAGCTTCTATAAGCCAACAGCAGGTATTCCCGAACTGATTGAAGCAATCATCTCAAGAACCCAACAAGACTATGGATTAACTTACCAAAAGGATCAAGTGATCGTGGCGGATGGTGCCAAATTCATTTTATTTAATTTATTTCAAGCTATTCTTAATGAAGGGGACGAAGTAATTATTCCAACTCCTTATTGGGTTAGCTATGGTGAACAAGTTAAATTAGCAATGGGGACACCAATATTTGTTGAGGGAAAACAAACTGAAAGCTTCAAGGTAACAGTCGCGCAGCTAGAAGCAGCACGAACACCCAAAACTCAAGCAATGATCTTAAACTCTCCATCAAATCCGACTGGAAATATTTATTCGAAAGAAGAATTAACACAAATTGGTAATTGGGCAGTCGCCCACAATATTCTGATTATTGCCGATGATATTTATGGTAAATTAGTTTATAATGACAATGTATTTACCCCGATCGCAACCATTTCTGAAGCGATTAGAAAACAAACAATCGTAGTAAATGGTGTTTCAAAAAGTTATTCAATGACCGGATGGCGGATTGGTTACGCTTTAGGCGATGAAACGATTATTCGGGCGATGGTTAAAATTGCTTCTCAATCCATTAGCAATGCGACTGCTGTGAGCCAATATGCAGCTGTAGAAGCCTTAGCTGGCGCGCAAACAAAAGTCGAAGAAATGCGCCAAGCCTTTGAAAATAGATTAAATGAAATCTATCCTAAAATCGCTTTGCTACCGGGATTCACCTTAGAAAAACCTCAAGGCGCTTTTTATTTTTTCCCAAATGTTTCAGCAGCAATGACGATGTGTGGCTATTCGGATGTGAATGATTTCGTCGCTGATTTATTGACCGAAGCACACGTTGCGGTTGTAACAGGAATAGGCTTTGGCGCGCCTGAGCATATTCGTTTGAGTTACGCAACAGATTTAGCAACTTTTGAAAAAGCGCTTGGACGAATTGAAACATTTATTCGATCAAAAAAACAAACAAATTAGTAGATGAACGGAGAGACACAAATGAAAAGTATGCAAATTATTGATGCAAAAAATCATGTAGGAGAAGTTGTTCAAATTGGAGCGTGGGTTGCAAATAAACGTTCCAGTGGGAAAATTGCTTTTTTACAATTACGTGACGGAACTGCTTATTTCCAAGGCGTAGTTGTGAAAAATGAGGTTTCAGAGGAAGTGTTCCAACTTGCAAAAAATCTAACGCAAGAAACATCGGTCATGATTACTGGTGAAATTAGGGAAGATACACGATCAAAATTCGGCTATGAAATAGGGGTTCAAGAAATAGAAGTGGTCGGGGAAAGTCATGAATATCCGATTACACCGAAAGAACATGGGACAGATTTCTTAATGGATCATCGCCATCTATGGCTGCGTTCGAGTAAACAGCATGCGATTATGACCGTCAGAAATGAGTTGATTCGTGCAACCTATGAATTTTTTAATACCAATAACTTTGTTAAAATTGATCCACCTATTTTAACTGGAAGTGCGCCAGAAGGAACGACAGAATTGTTTCATACACAGTATTTTGACCAAGAAGCGTTTCTGTCTCAAAGTGGACAGCTTTATATGGAAGCAGCCGCTTTGGCGTTTGGCAAAGTCTTTTCCTTCGGGCCAACTTTTCGAGCCGAAAAGTCAAAAACGAGAAGACATTTAATTGAATTTTGGATGATTGAGCCGGAGATGGCCTTTATGCACCAAGAAGAAAGTTTGGAAATTCAAGAAAAATACGTCGCATATTTAGTTCAAAGCATCTTGGACAATTGTGACTATGCATTAGATGTTTTAGAGCGAGACAAAGCGCAATTAGCCCGTTACACACAAGTACCTTACCCGCGAATTTCTTATGATGATGCGGTCACATTATTAAAAGAAAATGGGTTTGAGGATATTGAATGGGGGGATGATTTTGGTGCACCACATGAAACATTTATTGCCAATTCATTTGAACAGCCCGTCTTTATTTTGAATTATCCTAAAGCGATTAAACCATTTTACATGAAGCCACATCCTACGCGTGATGACGTCGTGATTTGCGCAGACATGATTGCGCCTGAAGGCTATGGTGAAATCATTGGTGGAAGTGAAAGAGCTACAGATTATGAGTATCTGCTTGAACAAATTAAATTGCATGGTTTGGATGAGGAAGAATATTCTTGGTATCTTGATTTACGTAAATATGGTTCGGTTCCTCATTCAGGATTTGGACTCGGACTTGAACGGACAGTTACTTGGTTAACCGGAATTGATCATGTGCGCGAATCAATTCCATTTCCACGCTTGTTAAACCGCATTTATCCGTAAACCCATAATTTTCTCAATCGGTTATTTTGGTTGTCCACCTAGCTCTTCTCAGTAATGAGGGAGCTTTTTGTCTTGATTGAATGGGAAAATTTAGCTGTTTTTTGTGTTATTCTTAAATAATGTCGACTTCATTTGCAGGGGACACTTTATGGTTGAGCTGGTGGCAGTATTCGTTACCGAGGTGAAATAGTTGTAATTTTTGCGAAAGTTGATACACTTAAATTGTGTCAAAATAGAGGAGGAATGACAATGGTAAAAAAAGGTTTAGCAGAGTTTATTGGTACATTTATTTTAGTTTTTGTCGGCACAGGAACCGCAGTATTAGGTGGCGGAGTGGACGGTGTCGGTATTTTAGGGATCTCGGTGGCTTTTGGTCTCGCAATTGTCGCAGCAGCTTATAGCATCGGGACAGTTTCAGGTGCGCATCTAAATCCAGCAGTTTCAATTGCGTTATTTGTCAACAAGCGCTTGAATCTAACAGAACTTATTTATTATATTATTGGTCAAGTTCTTGGTGCAATTGCGGCATCAGGTACATTATTATACATAGTTAATTCTGCCGGGTTGGATACAAGCAATCTAGGACAAAATAGTTTTGGTAATTTAACAGCTTTCAGCGCATTCGTGGTAGAAGTATTAATTACCTTGATCTTTGTTTTAGTAATTGTGACTGTAACTAGTAAAAAAGGTAGCCCCCAGTTTGCAGGACTATTCATTGGTTTAACCTTAATCGTCGTCAATTTAGTAGGAATTCCATTGACGGGTGCTTCTGCCAATCCGGCAAGAAGCCTTGCGCCTGCTATTTTTGTTGGTGGAACTGCGCTTAGTCAATTGTGGGTCTTTATTTTAGCACCGATTGTTGGCGGAATTCTTGCGGCTTTGATTGGAAAGTATCTATTAGATACTGAAGAAAACTAGCCCTACATTTTGAATGAAGCTAGATGGATCTTGAGAAATAAAATTCTCAAGGTCTTTTTTTTGTGAACGGTTCTAGAGTACGAGTCAAAATTACAACTTAGGACCTATGACAAACTATGTGAAGTAGAGCATAATAGGAAATGTAAGAAGGAGCTTTAAAAATTTAGTTAAAGTGAAACACCTAGCTAAGGAGGCTTGGAATAATGAAAGAACGAGAACGTGTATTAGAACTAGTGAAACAAGGAATTATTTCAACAGAAGAAGCGCTTGTATTATTGGAAAGTATGGCGACTGATAAAAATGAAAAGTTCGTTCAAGAAGAAAAAATAAAATCCTCCGTAGAAAAAACAGGAACTACGGAAGAAGATATAAATATTTCAGCAAAAAGCGAACAAGAAGACAAAGAACGTTTGGAAAAAATTCTTGATGATTTTGCGACAGAATCCAACCAGCTTTCAGCAGATCTTGATAAAATCAATGATAAAATTGCTACTGGAATGCAAGAAATTGGCAAGCAACAAGAAAAGCTAATGACCTTTCACACAATGTCAGAATTAGAAGCTACTTTGTCAGACGACGAATTAGCTGAAAAAAGTGCGACAGAGCAAAAAATCAAAGAATTACAAGCAGAAGTGGATCAGCTCGTTTTAGAAAAAACAGCTTTAGAAAAAAAGGTCAAAGAATTGCGAAAGAGCAAGCGGGAAGAACAATTTGAAAATTTGTCAGCAAAATTTGAAATTCCTGATGATTGGAAAGAAACAGCGAGTGATACATTTAATCAGGTTGGCGAAAAAATGACAGAAGCAGGTGGACATATCGGTCGTTTATTAAAGAAAACATTTGATACGGTCACTGAGGCTGTTAATGAAAATGTTGATTGGAAAGAAGTAAACATTAAAGTCCCTGGCGTAACATCAACGAAACTTGAGCATGAATTTGTTTACCCAAACACGGCAGCTTCCTTGATAAATGTCAAAGTTGCAAATGGGAAGGTCGTATTTAAAACATGGGATCAAAATGATGTGAAAGTTAACGCATCCATCAAATTATTTGGTAAAATAGACAAAGAAAATGTTTTTGATGCATTTATGGAAAGAAGTCAAATTACCGTCAATGACGAAACAATTTCATTTCAAATTCCGAACAAAAGAATTCGCGCGGAATTGGTTTTCTATTTACCCAAACGGATATATGACCATGTCTCTATCAAAATGTTAAATGGAGATATTAAGCTTGAGGAAATGGAAGCAAAAGACATTTATACAAAAAGCACCAACGGCGATATCACGTTTGATGCTGTTCAAGCCACGATGATTGAAGTGGAAGGTGTCAATGGAAATGTCAAGGTGAATGAGGGAAAAGTTCTTGATTTTCTTGCAGATTCAGTCAATGGTTCTTTCGTTTTACGCGGAGAAGTAACCAATGCCAAGATTTCGATTGTCAATGGAGATATCAAATATACGGTCAAAGAAAATACAGTAAGAAAATTAGAAGCAAATTCAGTTAATGGCAATATCAAAATTGCCTTACCGCAAACACTCGGTGTTGAAGGAACTTTGAAAACGAAGTTAGGTAATATAAAAAATCGTTTCACAGAGTTTGAAACAATTCGAGAAAGTACAGAAAAAATGAATAAGTTTTTAGAAATTAGAAGGATTGTGGAAAATGACATTTTTGCACTTAAGGTTAACACGACAACAGGAAACATTTATTTAAAAGATACTGATTCGGAATAAAATATATGAGGTGGAGAAAATGAGAAAAAAATTAACAAAATCTAGAACGAATATCGTCTTTTCTGGGGTGCTAGGAGGAATTGCTGAATATTTAGGAATTGATGCAACAGTTTTACGTATCATCTTTGTTGCACTCACCTTTTTCACTGCATTTTTCCCAGGATTTACGCTTTATTTTATCTTACTCTTCCTCATTCCTTCGGGCCGAAAAAGTGAGTACAAATATTATTCAAATTACGGCGGGTATGATCAATCCAAGAATAAGGAAAGCAAAAGAAAAGAAGCTGAGAAAATTGACGATGACGATGATGATGATTGGAGTGATTTTTAGTGACGTATTTTCAAAGACTGTTCGTAAATACGTTGACCTTTGTGTCTCTTTCCGTGTTGCTACCTAACTATGTTCATGTAAGTGGGATCGTCATTGCGATTGTGGCCAGCTTTATTTTATCCGTTCTCAATTTGTTAGTGAAGCCAATTTTGATTATTTTATCCTTGCCAATCACAATCCTAACTTTTGGATTATTTAGTTTCTTAATCAATGCGTTCATCTTACAAATGACTTCATTTTTTGTAGGGAGTGAGCATTTTGGCTTTTCAAGTTTTGGAATGGCTTTAGTAGTTGCGATAATCATGTCGGTTGTCAATTCAATTGTCACAAGTCACAACACACAAAAA
>JAATGB010000030.1 GCA_015654945.1 Lactobacillales bacterium
CGGTATTTTTTTTGTAATTCGCTGCTCATTTTTGCACTAATTTCTGGGAATTCAAAGGAAATGCTCTGTACCAAAAATAAGAAAATGCTCTTTTTTTCTACTTCGTCAAATACGATCCCGTAGTGCGTTGCAATCTGTGTTAGTTCGCTTTGTAATTTATACCAAAAAAGCAGATTGTATTGCACAATGTTTTCTGTTGTTTCTTTCAGAAAGCGTATGTAGCGCTTTTTGATTTCTAGAAATTCTTGATTCATTTCGATCAGCGTTTTCCCAGCTATTTGTTCTTTTTCCAAGCCAAGCTCGATATACTTATTTTCCGCAAACACACCTGTAACAAGTGGGATACTTAACCAATCTGTAGACAATCGTGTTGTTTTTTCCTTTTTATTTTGCCATTCCTGCGGTAGTAAAGACCTATCAATTTTCAGCGGATTTTCATTTTCTTGTTTGCTAAATGCATTGGCACATGCAATTTGAATCGCATTCCGAATACCGCCTAAATTTTCCACAGTGTCTGCCAGTAAAAAAGTTTCCACTACATTCGGTGAAAGCGTAATTTCTTTTTCTAACTGTTCAGCCTCGCGCTGAAAAAAATGATACAGCAAGTCTTGGCGTTCCCGAATCGGCCGTTCACGGTAGGGCAAAATTGTTGCTTTTAAAGGAATTCTTCGTTTGAAAGTCGTTAACAAAACCGTCTCAATATTCTCTGTTGTCGCAAAAATTAAGCGAACATTCGCATAAATTTTTTGCGTGTTATCCCCTAGCTTAGAAAAAAACTTCTGATCCATAAACAAAAATAATTTTTCTTGGTTCTCGCTGGATAAGCGATGCACTTCATCTAAAAAAAGATAGCCCCCATCTGCTTTTTTAAGCAACCCTTCATATTCATCAGTTGCTCCAGTAAAAGCGCCCTTTTTATAGCCAAATAGGATACCCGAAAGTAACTCAGGATTATTCGCATAGTCCGCACAATTTAAAACTAAAAATGGCGCATTCTCCTGAATAATCTGCTGCTGTTGCGAGTACTGATAAATCAGCTGTGCAAGAAAGCTTTTGCCGACCCCACTCTCCCCTTTTAACAAAATAGGCAATCCAGCTGGCGGATATTTCACAGCTGCTTGGCAACTTTCAATAACCTCCTTTAAACTTCCTTCATATCCAATAAAGCTTTCAAAAACATCGTTCTCTACTTTCGCAGTTAACTCGTCACTACTTAATTGGAATCTGACCGGTCGCCCATAATATTTTTTAAGTTTTTTTTCGTCGACAAGTCGGTTTAAATAATGACTGATCGCATTGCGCTTCACACCTAGTAAATCGACAAAATCATTTGCAATGAAGGTTTTATCCGGCTGTCTCATAATTTCTTTTAAAATTTCTTTTTTTAGCTCCATCCATTCACTCCAATCCAGATTGCTACTCTCTTGCTTTACACAATCTTATTGTCCAGAATAAAATCTTTATTTAAAGATAGTATTGATTGCGTTAAAAGTCAATTTATTCACTGCGATTTTATCGAAGAAAAAACATGGCTGTGCAGCTTCCCCCAATCCGTTCGACAATAAGACTTTTACGGGCAAAAAAGCGCTCCTTTCTTCACGTTGCATGAATGAAAAGAGCACTCTTTTGTTTTTTTATTTAGCTAGCTGCATCTCATTTATTGGTGTCTAGCGTTTATTCTTCTGTATACCAATTATAATGGAAGATACCTGGTTGATCTTTTCGTTCATAGGTATGTGCGCCAAAATAATCGCGTTGTGCTTGAATAATATTAGCTGGTAAGTTTTCGCTTCTGTAAGAATCAAAGTAAGCAATAGCTGATGAAAAAGTCGGTACAGGAACGCCTGCTTGAACAGCGACTGAAACAACTTCCCGTACTGCTTGTTGATAATTTTTCGTAATATCCAAGAAATATTCATCCAATAAAAGATTTTTTAATTCCGGTTTACGATCATATGCATCAGTAATTTTTTGTAAGAATTGCGCCCGGATGATACAACCAGCACGGAATATTTTAGCGATTTCACCGTATTGTAAATGCCAATCATATTTTTCACTTGCTGTCCGCATTTGTGCGAACCCTTGCGCATAGCTCATAATTTTACTGAAATAAAGTGCTTCTCTAATTTTTTCAATAAATTCTTTTTTATCACCACTAAATTCATATTTAGCAGGAATCGGCAAGACTTTACTGGCTTCAACACGCTCTTCTTTTAACGCGGAAATATAACGAGCAAAAACAGATTCCGTAATTAAAGGTAGCGGTACACCTAAATCTAATGAGCTTTGGCTCGTCCACTTTCCGGTTCCTTTGTTTCCAGCGGCATCTAAAATGACATCGACAATTGGTTTACCCGTAAGCTCATCTTTTCTTGTCAAAATATCAGCAGTAATTTCGATTAAATAGCTGTCAAGTTCGCCCTTATTCCATTCTTTAAAAATATCCGCTGTTTCTTCCACGGAAATACCTAATATTTTAGACAAAAGATCATACGCTTCAGCAATTAATTGCATATCGCCGTATTCAATTCCGTTATGCACCATTTTCACATAGTGTCCAGCGCCATTCGGTCCAATATAGGTTACACACGGAACACCGTCTTCTGCCTTTGCAGCAATTTGTTCTAAGATTGGTGCCACTAAGTCATACGCTTCTTTTTGACCACCAGGCATGATCGCAGGACCTTTTAATGCTCCTTCTTCACCACCAGAAACACCTGTGCCAATAAAGTTAATACCTGAATTTGCTAATTCTTCATTTCGACGAATTGTGTCTTGGAAGAATGTATTTCCGCCATCAATTAGAATATCCCCTTTATCCAAATGGGGCAATAAGCTTTGAATGGTTTTGTCGGTTGCTTCTCCAGCCTTAACCATCAATAAAATCCGCCGTGGTTTTTCCAGAGATGCAACAAATTCTTCTGCTGTGTAGGTTGGAACCAAGTTTTTGTCTGGATGTTCCTTCACAACCTCTTCCGTTTTTGAACCCGTACGGTTGAAAATAGAAACACTATATCCTCTACTTTCAATGTTAAACGCAAGATTTTTACCCATGACTGCCATTCCTACAACGCCTATTTGTTGTTTTGACATAATTCTTCCTCCCAATACTTTCTAAATGCAACCTACTTTTTAACAAAACAAAGATAGTTTTCAATCCACTCAATTATAGCGTATTTCTCTAATAATTTAAACTCTCTCGCTTCTTTTACCGATTTTTTCTTTTCTACTTTTACGTAAAAGCGTTTTCTTTAAACTTATCTTTTAAAAATAAAAAAACAGCGGAGGAAGTTTCCTCCTGCTGTCGTCATCCTTCTGATATTTTTATTTCACAAGATACATCCATTTGTAATCATAAGGCGCACCTGATGTATGTGTCACATAATCTTTTATTTTTGTATTGCGTAAATGACCTTCTGATACTTGATAAATCGGAATAACTCCCATATCATCCATAATCACTTTTTCTGCGTCAAGCATATCATCCCACCGTTTTTCCGGATCGTTTACGTCTGTTGTACTCGCTTTTTTGATCAATTTATCGTATTCACTATTCGTGTATCTACCACGATTATACGTATTGGTTGAGTTAAACAAATCTAAGAAGGTGCTCGGATCAGCATAATCCGCTCCCCAGCCGCCTAACACAAGATCAAATTCACCATTTGTACTTCTGTCTAAACGAATCGGTTTGGTGACTGAAGTGATGGTCACATCAATTTCGTCGCTAATATTTTCTTTAAGCGCTCCTTGAATATATTCCGCAACTTTTTTAGAAGCATCATCATCATCTGTTAATAGATCAAATTTCAAGCTACTGATTCCCAATTCTTTTTTCGCTTTCTTCCAATAAGCTTGTGCTTCTTTTTTACTAAATTTCTTTTGCTTGCCTGCTGCTTTTGCAAAGTCTTCTTTTGTTTCCGTATTGGAAGCCAATTCGGAAGGAATTAAACCGGTAGCGGCTATCGAACCATTTCCTAAAATATTGTTGACAATTGCATCACTATCAATTGCATAGGCAATCGCTTTCCGCAGATTTACATTTTTAAAGGGTGAATCGCTTTTTCTTTGATTCAACTCAATGTAAACCGTTCGGCCATCTTTATCCGTTGTGTACGAATCATCATTTGCTAATTGTTGTGCCAACTCACCTGTTAAGGTTGCGTCATCCACTTTATTATCTTGGAACAAGTTTAGTCCTGTAGAGGATTCTTTAATAACAAGATTTTCAATCGAAGTCATCTTAACATTTTTTGCATCCCAATAATCTTTGTTTTTCTTGTACGTCCATTGATCATCCGTCCCCGCTCCGTCAAAATCTGCTAATGTAAAGGGACCATTATAAACCATTTTGTCGCTCGTTGTCGCATATTCTTTTCCATATTTTTCAACAGTTTTTTGTTGAAGTGGGAAAAAGCTAGGAAATGCCATTAAAGATTCAAAATAAGGTGTCGCATTCGCCAAAGTCACTTTTAATTCTGTATCAGAAACTGCTTCCACTCCAAGCTCTGAAGGTTCTTTTTTTCCAGCAACAATATCGCTTGCATTTTTTATTGATTCAAACAGGTACGCATATTGAGAACCAGTTGCCGGATCGACCGTTCGTTGCCATGAATAGACATAATCAGCAGCAACAACAGGGTCACCATTTGACCATTTTGCATCTTTTCTTAGCTTAAAGGTATATGTTAATCCGTCGGCGCTTTTCTCAGCAAGTTCCTCTGCTCCCGCTGGTTCGACTTGGTTATCCGCATTTTGTCGATACAAACCTTCAAAAACCTGATTGATTGTACCAAAGCTGACTTTATCCGTAGCCAATGACAAATCAAGTGTATTTATTTCCTGTGGAACAGTAAAAATCGCTGTCTGCTTGGCAGCTAATGTTTCTTTTGAGGAATCTGTTGCAGATTTCTCTTCTTTCTTGCTCGTACCACAAGCAATTAAACTTAAACTAACCAAACCTAACATTCCTACTAACCAAATCTTTTTCATTGTATCAACCTTTCCTTCACCAATTAATTAAAAATTCGTGTAGGAATATAATACCTTCTTTATCAGCGAAACGCAATGGTTTTATCATTTTTATTTAATGTTTTTATCATAAAAAGGTTTGCGATAATAATCCTGACTCTTAATTTTGTGATGACCGAGTTGATAAATGTTGCCCATTTTTATATCTAAAAACAGCTCCATTTCACGCTTTTTAGTATAATTTGCAACAATGGGTAATGTACTTGTTGTTTTTTTATTTTGTAAGAACGACCTGCCTTGTTCATTAAAAGCCAAAATTCGCAGAACCGGATTTTTTTGCCCATTTTCAATCTCATTAATTGAAACATTGCCCAAAATATAAAGACACAAGCGTTGAATACGCGTCCATGTAAATCGCTTTGTCTTGATTTCATTTACAAATTCATTAAAAGTTTGACTTTGCAAAATCGCTGCCTTTATTCGATATTCGAAGCCTTCTACCATCTGATAAATCGCTTTTAATTCAGCCGGTTCACTGGATAAAATACGGTATTTTAAGTAAGGAAAATAGTCAGCCCAAGAAACATACGGTTGTTTTTCCAAGTCAAAATAAGTATAGTCAGGCAATACTTGTTTGATTTCTTGCATTTTATGATTTAAGACTTGCTGTCTAATTGCTGTAGCACTAGCAAAATGTTTGTTGTTGATTTCCCTATCATGGTGATCTGCTAGCTTACGTTGAATCGGATACAGCTTCATTGGATTTGCATAGCGCAAATTTTCTTTCGCATAGCTCATGCCCAGAAGGTGATTTGGCGAAGAAAAATCTACGGTTGCTTCTGAAAAAAGAGTTTGATAGACCCACGACATTTGCCGGGGATAACTCATGCCATTATTTTTAACTGTTTGAAACAATTCTGCAAGCTCTTGTTGATGTGCGAATTCAAGCTCTGCAAAGTGTTCATAATCCACCGGTTCTTGACTATCGGTCCCAAAACAAAGGGCATCCACCTCTAGTGCTTGAAGTAATTTAACACCACCTTTTGCAAAATAATCAGCAGATTGAACCGCATAAGCAAAAGGCAGCTCAATGACTACATCTGCACCGCCGCGAATCGCTTCCTGCGCTCGTGTCCACTTATCAATTAAAGCAGGCTCTCCTCTTTGTAAAAAATTACCGCTCATAACAGCGACAACAACCTCGCTGCGCGTCTGTTTTCTTGCTTGCTCCAGATGATACAAATGTCCGTTATGAAAAGGATTGTATTCCACAATTACGCCACAACTTTTCAAAAAAAGCACTCCTCTCACCAAAAAAACTGAGTACAAGACTCAGTTTCTACTTTATTTTGTACACACAAAAAACCAACGAGCTGATTCCTCTGACGGTTCTTCATCGGAAAAATCACTGTACACTTTTAAATTGCTAAAACCCGCATTTTCCAACAAAAGAATATACGTTTCGATCGGATAGGTTCGTTCCTTATGCAATTAATCATAACGCGTAAATTGGTTATTTTGCTGATTTTTAAGAAAGAACGTTAAAAAATGTTCAATACTGTATTTTTCATCACCCACATAACTATCCCACAAAAAAGCAAATTCATCCGTTTGATAATGATAGCTATATTCGGGGAAAATAGTCGTGACTTGATAGATTGAATGGACGTCAAAAAGAAATACGCCCCCTTCTTCTAAGGCTTCATAAACGGTATCAAATACTTGCTGTACTGCGTGTTCGTCTTCCATATAACACAATGAATCAGAATAACACGTAATGCCTTGATACAGACCGACTTCTGATAAATCCATCATATCTCCGGAAACAAATTGGACGGACGCTTCTTGTTCAACCGCGCGCTCACTTGCAACAGAAAGCATATCTTCAGACAAATCCAACGCAGTAACATTGTATCCGGCCTTTGAAAACGCAATTGCTAATGCGCCTGTACCGCAAGCAAGTTCTAAAATCCGTTCGGTTTCCTTGGGAAAATGCCGGTTAGAAAAATCTAACCACTGTTGATACAAGCTGCTATCCATCACTTCGTCATAAACAAAAGCAAACGTTTCATAAGACATCGTTATTCTACCATTGAAGTTACATTTACGAGAGGTGCATCTGACCATAATTTTTCTAAATTATAAAAATGGCGCTCAGAAGTATGGAAAACATGAACGATCACATCACCTAAATCAACAAGGACCCATTTTCCGCCTTCTTTTCCTTCGATTCTTTTAACTTCAATTCCCTTCTCGTGCTCTTTTTCGACAATAGCTTCAACAATCGCTGATACTTGTTTTTCACTGTTTCCGTTACAAATGACAAAATAATCAGCTAATAATGAAATGTTTGCCACCTCTAACGCAACAATATCCTCGGCTCGCTTTGAATCTGCTGCTTTGACAGCGACTTCCAGAATCTCTTGACTTTCTATGATAAATTCCTCCTTATTTATTGACCGGCAACCCATTGATTATAGGTTTCAATCGTTTTTGGATATATTTTAACTTCTTTGTTTACTAAATAAGCTAATGTATGCTTCGTTTCAAAGGCAACTGCCTGATCCAAATTTTCAAAAGCAATTTTTCGTGCTTCTTCTACTAAAGGAAAATCACGTCCTTCTTCTACATAATCAGCTACGTAGATTACCTTCGCTAACTGACTCATTTTTTTTGCACCTGTCGTATGAAGTTTTACCGCTTCGATTATTTCAGGATCGGTAATTCCTAGTTCGTGTTCAATCAAATAAGCCCCGACAATTCCATGCCATATTGGATTTCCAAATACGAGTAAGTCTTGGTCAAATTTTTGCTCTTTGATAATCTGGATCATTTCTGAATCAGAGCGTTCCTTGGCATAATCATGAACCAACGCAGCAATACTGGCCTGTTCTAAGGCAACACCGTTTTCTTTTGCTAAACGGATTGCCATTCGTTCCACACCAAGCACATGATTTAGGCGTTTTTCACTCATTTGATTGCGAATTTGTTCTATTAACTGCATCCGATTTTTAACACCAAAAGCGCCAGAGTATAGCAGTTCTTTACGCACCGTCATTTTGATACAACCTCTTCTCTTGGATATAGTTTATCACATTCTGAGGTAAAAGGTAACGGACAGAGCATTGCTGTTGAATCTTTTTGCGGATCACAGATGAACTAATATCCATCAAGGGAATATCTATCCAAATCACCGGATAATTCGTTTCCATTAGAAACTGTGGTCTTTTAATCCCTACAAATTGAATCATTTTACTTAATTCATCTATTTTATACCATTTCGGTAAATATTCAACCATATCCCCGCCAATAATAAAATAATAATCATTATCGGGATTCTTTTCCTGTAAAAACTTAATCGTATCATAGGTGTAGCTTTTTCCCTTGCGTTCAATTTCAGCTTGTTCAATTCCTAATACATCATTACCAGCAATAGCGATTTCTAACATATCTAGCCGATAGTTTGCCGCAATTGTTTGTTTCGCATCAATGTGAGGGGGTTCAAAAGTCGGCATCAAAAGTACTTGATCTAAGCCTAATTGACTGGCGACTTGATCAGCGATGATTAAATGTGCATAATGAACTGGATTAAAATTACCACCTAAAAGTCCGATTTGCTTTCGCTTCGTTCCTTCTGTCATTTGTACTTCTACCTCATCTACTATAATCGTTCGATTTTTTGCCTGCTTCCGGTTCATTTTACTCACCTCATTTATACTAAATAGCTGCAACTTCCTTTGATATTTTTTGATATTTTTCACGAGAAGAAGCTTTGAATAATACAATGACTCTGCCAATTGTTTGAACTGCATTGCAGCCAATTTCAGCCTCGATTCGTTCCGCCACCTTTTCGACAGTTTCATCGGAGTTTTGTAAAATCGTAATTTTGATTAATTCTCTTTTCTCTAACGCTTCCTCAATTTGAACAATTACTGCTTGATTTAAACCACCTTTACCAATTTGAAAAATTGGGTTTAAATGATGGGCTTGGCTCCGTAAATAACGTTTTTGTTTCCCTCTTAAAGTCATAACTTCCTCTTTTCTCATTCTTATATTAAAGCTTTTCTTTGAATCACATCGACACCCTTAGGCGCCCAACCGGCAATTTTACACGGAGCACTAATGGTTAACCAACCTAAGCCAGCAAAGACAATGTCTGTTTTTTCTTTCACTGAGAACTCAAAGCGCGCTAGTTCTGGGAAATCATCGACTTCTTCTGGACGAGGTGGCTGTAACAAGCCTCCTTTATGCTTTTGATAAAAAGCATCTGCTTTTTCCAATTTCGTCCGATGGATATCAATGTCATTCGAAACATAGGCAATAAACGAGCTTCTTTCTCCTTGAATAAAATCGAAACGGGCAAGTCCACCTAAAAACAAGGTTTGTCCCGGATTTAATTGATACGCTTTTGGTTTAATTTCTTTGGTCGGTGCAATAATTCGCAAATCCTTAGTTCCTAAATAGTGCGCCATTTGATACGGATGGATAATTCCTGGTGTATCGATTAAAAAATGCCCATCTTCTAATGGAATTTCGATTTTGTCTAAAGTTGTTCCTGGAAATTGTGACGTTGTAATCACATCTCGCAATCCAGCAGTTGCTTTAATAATCCCATTAATTAGCGTTGATTTGCCAACATTTGTGACACCCACAACATAGACATCTCTGCCTTTTCGGTGTTGCTCGATCGTCGCTAGTAATGTTGTCATTTCACTATTTTTTTTGGCACTTGTTAACACGACGTCATCTGGACGTAGGCCCACTTCATGGGCTCGTTCTCGCATCCATTGTGTCAGTTTTCCACGTTTCAATGACTTAGGCAAGAGGTCGACTTTGTTTCCGACAAGCAGCACTGGATTATCCCCAACAAAGCGATGAAGTCCCGGAATTAAACTACCATTAAAATCAAAAATATCCACAACATTTACGATCAGTGCATCTTCTTTGCCAATCCCATTTAACAGCTGCAAAAAATCATTGTCCGTCACTTGCACATCTTGAATCTCATTGTAGTGACGTAAGCGAAAACAACGTTGGCAATAGACTTCCCCCGTTTCCAATCCCTTTTCAAGAGCAGACTTTGGGGTATATCCTAATTGATCTTTTTCTTCTGTTTGAATGATTGCGCCGCAACCAATGCAGCGAATTTCTTCTTGTTCCATCATAGTTCCTTTCTCCATTGCATTTCTTCTGGGAATTTTTTTAGTAAATGCTTCATCACGAAACGTTCCATTGCACGGTTCATTCGTGTATTCCACGCATCTGTTTCGACTATAGGCTGAACTAATATAGTCCGAATCTTCGCGCCATTCGCGCCACGAATATCCGTCATTAACTGATCACCAATCATGACAAACGCTTCTTTAGGTAAACCCAACTGCTTTTCAGCAATTCTAAAGCCTTTTGCTAAGGGTTTCATTGCACGCGCAATCGAAACAAGTCCCAACTTGTTAACAACTCGTTCAATTCGTTCTGCTTTATTATTGGAAACCACAATCACCGGGATTTCTGCCGCTTTCATCTCTTGAATCCATTTGTGCAGCTCGTCTGTTCCATCCGGATTATTCCATGCGATGATTGTATTGTCTAAATCTGTCAAAACAGCTTTAATTCCATGTTTTTTTAATTGTTCTGGCGTAATTTGATAGATATTTTCCAACATCCATGTCGGCTTATATTTTAGAAACATAAAAACTTCCTCTCATTAAAAACAGGAGCACTTAAGTAGCACCCCATTCGTTCCATATTATACCATTTATTTACCTAAAATTCCAAAAAAATCAAATAAGCGTCCTGTAAAAACATAAAAAAATTTTCAGCTTGACGATTGACTCCTTCTTTCCTTTTGAAAAGTAGCAATTATTGTTCTAATTCGGACATAAAGAGAAGCAAAAGTACGATTCTACAGGTTAAAAAAGCTTTTTATAATTTTTTTCTCATCTTAAGTACAGTAAAAATATAGTAAATTCTAATTTTTGATGTTATAATTTCTATCATACAGAATTTATTTTGGTTAGATTGGATGTGTCACTATGATTCAAATGGAAGGTGTCAATAAATATTTTGGCGATCATCATGTATTAAAAAATATTTCACTAACGATTGAAGAAGGTGAAAAAGTAGTTATTATTGGACCTTCTGGTTCTGGAAAAAGTACCTTGATTCGTTGCATTAATGGTTTGGAAACCATTACCGATGGCTTGATTACGATTCAAGATATTGACGTTACAAAAAAAGAGGCACCCATACGTAATATTCGCGAAAAGGTTGCGATGGTTTTTCAAAATTTTAACTTATATGCGCATAAAACCATTTTGGAAAATTTAACACTTGCGCCAATTAAAGTGAAGGGAATCAAAAAAGCGGAAGCGGAAAAAACCGGCATGGAATATTTAGAACGAGTGGGTTTGGCAGATAAAGCAGCAGCCTACCCTGCTCAGTTATCAGGAGGTCAACAGCAGCGGGTTGCCATTGCACGCGCATTAAATATGCACCCAGAAGTCATTTTATTTGATGAACCGACTTCTGCTCTGGATCCTGAAATGATTCAAGAAGTTCTAGATGTAATGATCGATCTTTCAAAAATTAATATTACGATGATCGTTGTTACGCACGAAATGGGCTTTGCACGAACAGTTGCTGATAAAGTCATCTTTATGGATGATGGTGCAATTGTCGAAACAGGGACGCCTGAGCATTTCTTTACAAGTACAGAAAATCAACGCGCCAAGGATTTTTTAAGCAAAATTATTCACCATTAAAGAGGTTGGAATCGGAAAAACGAAAGGATGTTTTTAAATGAAAATTAGCAAAAAAATTATGTTAGGGATGCTTTTAAGTCTTTCACTCATTACATTATTTGCCTGTAGTAAAAAAGAAGCGACTTCGGATAAATCAAACGATAGCTCTTCAAGTAATTCTCAAATCCAAAAAATCAAAGATCGTGGCGTTTTAAAAGTTGGCGTAAAAGAAGATGTCCCTAACTTCGGCTATATGAATCCTGATACGAATAAAAACGAAGGTATGGAAATTGATATTGCGAAACTGATTGCGAAAGAGATTACTGGTAGTGCCAAAAACATTGAATATACAGGTGTGACAGCTAAAACAAGAGGACCACTTTTGGATAATGGTGAGGTTGACATGGTAATTGCAACGTTTACAATTACGGATGAACGAAAAGAAACTTATAATTTCACCACTCCTTATTACGAAGATCAAGTTGGTTTTCTCGTTAAAAAATCTGATGACTTTTCAGATATTAAGAGCCTAGACGGAAAAACAATCGGCGTTGCACAATCCGCAACAACCAAGCAAGCATTGGAACAAAAAGCCAAAGAACTAGGTATTTCTTTCAAATATCTTGAGCTTGGTTCCTACCCTGAATTAAAAACTGCACTCACTTCAAAAAGAATTGATGCTTTTTCAGTGGATAAATCCATTCTTAGTGGATATGTCGATAAATCTACTGAAATTTTAGATGATGGATTTTCACCACAAGAATATGGTATTGCTACAAAGAAAAGCAATGATGAAGTAAATACATATTTAAACAAATTAATTAAAAAGTGGCAAAAAGATGGTACGCTCGATAAAATTATCAAAAAATGGGATCTCAACTAGTTCCTACGCTACCAACGAACAAATAAGGAGGAACGAATATGTTGTATCTTAGTACGATTAGTTGGCTACAAGAAGGACCTTTTGCACTTTATCGTTGGAACTCATTGAAAGAAGACCTACCGCTCTTCTTTCATGCTTTTCTTTATACGATTGGCATTTCTTTAGGTGCTCTAGCGTTGGCCTTTGTGCTTGGTATTTTTTTTGGCATCCTTTCAGCAACTAAAAATAAAGGTGCGGTGTTCCTTTCACGAATTTATGTTGAATTTTTTCAGAATACACCCTTGCTTATCCAGATTTTCTTTATTTATTATGGCTTACCGTTAATCAATATTGTCTTACCCGTTTATTTAATTGGAATCCTATGCGTTGGTATCTATCATGGTGCTTATATTGCTGAAGTCGTACGTTCTGGAATTGGTTCCGTTCCTCGTGGTCAATCAGAAGCGGCTGCTTCCCAAGGATTTTCCTATTGGGAAACGATGTTTTATGTCGTTTTACCGCAAGCGTGGCGTATGATGCTGCCACCATTAACGAATCAACTTGTCAATTTAATCAAGAATACTTCGACGATCGCGATTATTTCGGGAGCAGATATCATGTTTACTGCAAATAGCTGGTCCTCGATGAATCTGAATTACGTTCCTGCTTTTGCTTTTGCTGGCATTCTTTACTTTATTCTCTGTTTTCCTTTGGCTAAATGGGCACGTCATATGGAAGAAAAAAATAAAAAGGCCTATTCGAGGTAAAGGAGGAAATCATTTTGGACTTTTCACAACAAATGCAACAGCTCTTTACTTTTAATAATATGAAATTTCTTTTTTCTGGGTTACTTACGACCTTATATATTTCTGGAGTTGCTATTTTCCTGAGCATGATTTTCGGTACCCTTCTCGCAATTTTTCGTAATATGCAGAAAGGAATTCTAAAAATCTTAGCCACGATTTATATTGAGATTGTACGAAATGTTCCCAACTTGCTGTGGATTTTTATCATTTTTTTGGTTTTCCGTTTAAAATCAACACCTGCTGGAATTATTAGCTTCACTCTATTTACTACTGCCGCATTAGCTGAAATTGTCCGCGGTGGGCTTAACGGCGTCAGCGACGGCCAAAAAGAAGCCGCCCGTTCGCAAGGCTTAAAAGAGTCACAAATTATGCTTTATATCACCTTGCCACAAGCATTTCGCAGTATGTTACCGGCAATTATTTCACAATTTGTTACCGTAATTAAGGATACAAGTTTTTTATGGTCTGTTTTGGCTTTACAAGAATTTTTAGGTAAAGCCAACATCCTAATGGGAAGATACGCTCAAACAGGACAAGTCTTCATGCTTTATGGCCTAGTCGCGATTGGCTACTTCATCATTAATTTTGCTCTTTCTTCCTTGTCTCGTTGGCTATCCAGAAATTGGGCAAAGGCCTATTAAAAATTACAGTTAAATATACAAACAGGCTAGGACAAAGGTCCTAGCCTGTTTGTATACTAGCATTAATATAAGGGAACATCTGCTGAAACTAAATCAGCATAGGTTTCTCTTTTAACCACTAAACGACTATGACCATTCTCAACAAACACAACTGCCGGCCGTGGATTACGATTATAATTACTTGCCATCGAGTACCCATAAGCACCGGTTGAAAACATAGCTAAGATATCACCCGGCTTTACTTTTGGCATAGAAGCATTCTTAACCAGCACATCTCCAGATTCACAATATTTACCTGTAATTGTCACAATTTCCTCATTTGGAGCCGTCATATCATTTGCAATTGCCGCTGTGTATTCCGCATCATAAAGTGCTGTGCGGATGTTTTCCCCCATTCCGCCATCAACTGAGACATAATTTCGGACAGTTGGAATATCTTTACGTGCCCCCACAGTATACAAGCTCGTGCCAGCCTCCGCTACAATTGAGCGTCCCGGTTCAATCCAAATTTCAGGTAATGGATATTCATTTTCAGCACAATTATTTTTAACGCTTAAAGCAATTTCTCGTACATACTCTTTGCCTTCTAAAGGATCGTCACTTTCAATGTATTTCACGCCAAAGCCGCCACCTAAATTCAATATTTGTGCGACGAAATCATACCGTTTGCGCCAATCCACCAATAACTCAACCATTTTAGAGGACGCCATTTTAAAGGCATCTGTACTAAAAATTTGCGAACCAATATGACAATGAACACCGACTAAGTCAAAATGCGACTCCCCTTGAACGATTTGTAAAGCTCTTTCTGCTTGTCCGCTATTAATGTCAAACCCAAATTTCGAATCTTCTTGACCGGTCATAATAAATTCATGCGTGTGTGCATCGATTCCAGGTGCGACGCGTAAAAGAATAGTTTGCGTTTTATTTTTATTTTCTAATATTTCTTTTAATAATGTAATTTCATAAAAATTATCCACAATAATGGCCCCGATATTTTCATCGACCGCTAACGCCAATTCTTCATAGGTTTTATTATTACCATGAAAGGCGATTTGGGCGGGATCCATGCCTGCTTTAAGAGCTGTATACAGCTCTCCAGCTGAAACCACATCACAAGACAACCCTTCTTCCTTCATTACTTGATAGATTGCCAGACAGCTAAATGCTTTACTCGCGTAGGTAACGCGATGCTTCACGCCTAAATCCGTAAACGTTTCATTAAAGCCTTGCGCTCTTTCCCGAATGAGAGCCACATCATAAACGTATAAGGGTGTTCCATATTCCTTGGCCAATTGTAATGTATCACAGCCACCAATTTCTAAATGTTTTTTTTCGTTAATTTTTGCCGTCCCAAATAATAAAGAATTCATTACTTATTCCTCAAATCTATATCTTTTTTTTAAAATAATAGCATAATTAAATCAATAAGAACACCCTTAAGTCGAATTTAATTTAATCTGTATACGCTCTTACTTACATCCACTTTTAATGTTTTTAGTTTATTGAAAATTCATTCCATGTTACTATTAAGATAATTAGATATTTCAAAGGAGGAGTTTTTATTGGCAGCAAAAGATGCGAGTTTTGATATTGTTTCTGAAGTGAACATTGAAGAGGTAAAAAATGCGTTGCAAGTGGCAAAAAAAGAAATTACCAATCGCTTTGATTTCAAAGGTTCGCTTGTCGATATTCAATTAGAAAATCAGCAAATTGTCCTTCTTGCGGCGGACGACTATAAGGTCGAGCAAGTAAAAGATGTCTTATTTAGCAAACTTGTCAAACACAATGTACCCATTAAGAATATCCATTTTTCTGCTAGTCAAAAAGCCGCTGGTGGAAACGCGCGTCAATACGGCGAACTTGTCAATGGCATTGATAAAGAATTAGCGAAAAAAATTGTTGCCCGCATTAAGAGCTCAAGTATCAAAGTCCAAACAACGATTCAAGAAGAACGGATTCGGGTAACTGGCAAAAATCGTGATGATCTCCAAACAATCATTGCGTTACTAAAAAAAGAGAGCTTTCCAATTGAGCTTCAATTTACAAACTATCGGTAAGAATCGCCTAAATAAAATAATAACCAAAAAATCCGGAGAAAATTTCTGCGGATTTTTTGTTGCAAATTCCCGCATTGAATGTTACCCTATTATTAAAATAAGTTAACAAAGGAGTTTTCATATGAGAAACCAATGGTTAAAACAGGCAATTATCACCGCCGAATTTGCTGTTTTTATTGCGATTTTTTCCCAATTCAGTATTCCTTTAGGACCGATTCCTCTCACTGGTCAAACGTTTGCAGTTGGTTTGACCGCAACGATTTTAAAACCGAAAGACGCTTTTCAAGCTGTGTTCATTTATTTACTGATGGGCGTCATTGGTTTGCCCGTGTTTGCCGAATTCCACTCGGGAATTTCTGTATTATTTGGAGCAACAGGCGGTTTTTTAGTCGGCTTTCTTGCTAATGCTTATGTCACCAGTTATCTGATCCAAAAAACCAAAGCTTCTTTTTTTTGGGGCATTTTCGCAAATATCGTAGGCGCCTTGTTTACGCTCGTATTTGGAACTATCTGGATCAAGCTTAATTTACAATTAACTTGGATAAGTGCCTTTCAAACTGCTTTTTTTCCCTTTCTCTTGCCAGGAATTTTGAAAGCTGTTTTTGCAGGCTATATCGGTATTATTCTCCATCGAAGATTGTCTGTTGCGATTCGTGGCTAGTTTGTTGTTATAAATCAAGCAACGTTAATCCCCATTTTCGTTAGGATTTTTTTATTATTTTGGGCACCCTTATTACTAGTTTTCACTCTTTTTATTTGTTATAATTCTTTTTATCGTTACTATTACTAGGAGGAATCATATCATGATGGAAAAGAGATACCAAGAATTGAAGGCAGCTGAAAAGGGAGCCGTTGTTAGTATTCTCGCCTATATTTTTATCTCCGTTTTAAAATTAGTAATTGGTAATTGGGCTAGTTCTGCCGCCTTAAAGGCAGATGGTTTAAACAACTTTACCGATATTATTGCTTCCGTTGCTGTGTTGATCGGCTTAAGGTTGGCACGTCGCCCTGCAGATGATGATCATCGTTATGGTCATTGGAAGGTTGAAACAGTTGCAAGCATGCTCACTTCCTTTATCATGCTGATGGTTGGACTAGAAGTCTTATATTCCGCAATCAAGGATATTGTCCATCATGAATTATCTACTCCAGATCCGATTGCTGCCTACGTGGGAATCTTATCTGCATTATTAATGTATCTGGTTTACCTTTATAATAAAAAATTAGCAAAAAGAGTTAGCAGTAATGCGCTCTTAGCAGCAGCAAAAGACAATCGTAGTGATGCTTGGACCAGTATTGGCACCGCCATCGCAATTTTTGCTTCCTCCTTTAATTTAAACTGGATAGATAGTTTAGCAGCAATTGTTGTTGGGATCTTGATTATCAAAACAGCCATTGATATTTTTCAAGAAAGTGCCTTTTCTTTATCAGATGGTTTTTCAGAAGAACAATTAGAAGAATACAAACAAGCAATTTTAACAATTGATGGCGTGAAAGATGTTCGGACAATGCGCGGTAGAAGTTATGGCGCCAATATTTTTCTTGACGTAACGGTCTTAATGGAACCTTCCCTAACAGTTGAACGTAGTCATGAAATTACAGAAACAGTCGAAAAAATGTTAGAAATCGATTATCAAGTGTTTGATACCGATGTTCACGTTGAGCCGTATGGTAAAAACAACTAGTTTAAAAGAAATTTTAACAGAATATCTCGTTTTATTTTAAGAGTCTCCGATGTAATTCAGCGAATTATATCTCAGATTCTTTTTTCAGTAAACTATTTGATTTTTATTGTATAATATGAGTTAATAAGGATAGAACGTTTGTTCTTTTTTTACCTATTACTTTTTTAAAGGAGAAATGATGATTCGATTTGAAAATGTTGCAAAACAATATGATTCACAAGAATTTGCCGTTCAGAATTTAAATTTTGAAATTAACGATGGTGAATTTTTTGTTCTTGTTGGACCGAGTGGCTGTGGCAAAACAACCACGTTGAAAATGATCAACCGTTTACATAATGCGACCTCTGGTGAAATTTTTATTGAAGATCACCCGATTACTTCCTATAATATTCATGAATTACGTTGGAATATTGGCTATGTCTTGCAACAAATTGCACTCTTTCCTAATATGACAATTGAGGAGAATATTGCAATTGTACCAGAATTAAAAAAATGGTCGAAACAGCAAATCAACGAGAGAACAAAGGAACTCTTGCGAAATGTTGGTTTGAATCCAGCTACCTATCTTCACCGGTTTCCAAGCGAACTATCTGGTGGACAGCAACAAAGAATCGGTGTGCTTCGTGCATTAGCCGCAGATCCTAAAATTATTTTAATGGACGAGCCTTTTAGTGCACTTGATCCACTTTCACGGCAAAAATTACAAAAAGATATTAAATCAATGCAAAAAGAAATAAAGAAAACCATTGTTTTTGTTACTCATGATATGAACGAAGCACTTTTGTTGGGAGATCGCATCGCGCTCATGCAAAATGGCCAAATTGTGCAAATTGATACACCTACAGAATTATTGGCTCATCCCAAAACAGCATTTGTTCAAGAATTTTTAGCCTCTGGCTCCTTATTGACAAAGCAAAAGCAACTTAAAAAAGAATATTTTGTCACCGATTTAATTCAAGAAAATTTATTAACACCTACTGGCGAAAGTACCGCTAATAAAACAATTAACAGCAACGAATCATTGACCGTCCTAATTCAGCGAATTGCGCAAGAAAAAAAACTGTTTGTCATTGATGATAGGCAACAAGTACTTGGAATACTGTCGCAAGAAGATGTCCTAAATTTTTTAGCGTTGCTTATAGAAAATGAAAGGTTGGCCCCTTCCTTATGAACTTTATACAAACATTCGTGGATCGAAGAGAACAATTACTCACGGCTTTGCTCCAACATATTCAAATCTCGTTTATCGTTCTTTGCCTTGCAGTACTTACTGCTGTTCCTTTAGGGGTTTATCTGACGCATCATAAGAAAATGGCTGAACCAATTATTCAAATCTCTGCTCTCTTACAAACGATTCCAGCCTTAGCTTTGCTGGGATTATTGATTCCGCTTGTCGGTATTGGAATTGTTCCAGCTGTGATTGCTTTGTTTCTTTATGCCCTACTTCCCATCTTACGCAATACTTATACGGGTATCATCGAAGTCGATCCTTCTCTCGTCGAGGCAAGCAAAGCGATGGGCATGAACCGGCGCAAACGCCTTTTTAAAGTCGAACTACCCATAGCAATGCCGATTATAATGGCCGGGATTCGGACTGCAACCGTTCTGATAATTGGTACTGCAACTTTAGCAGCTTTAGTTGGTGCTGGTGGTTTGGGGGATATTATTTTATTAGGAATTGATCGAAACGACAACAATTTGATTCTTTTAGGTGCGATTCCTGCAGCACTTCTTGCATTCGTAATTGATTTTTTATTACGAATTTCAAGTAAGTTATCATTTAAAAATCTCTTTATTAGCTCTGGTTTGATTTTTTTTGTCACCCTTTCTTCTCTCCTTTCCCCACTTTTGTTTGATCAAAAAAAAGAACTGACAATCGCTGGAAAATTAGGAACTGAGCCGGAAATCTTAATTAACATGTATCAATTATTAATTGAACAAGATACTGACATCACAGTTACACTCAAACCAAACATGGGAAAAACTTCCTTTGTTTTTAACGCTCTAAAAGCCGGCGAAATTGATATCTATCCTGAATTTACCGGAACGGTTCTTGAAACTTTCTTGCACGAGAATTCCAAATCGGCTTCAGCCAAAAAAGTATACCAGCAAGCAAAATCTGGACTCAAACAAGAATATGCCATGTCCTATTTGAAACCGATGGCTTATAATAATACCTATACTTTAGCTGTTTCCAAAGAATTAGCGGCCAAGTATTCACTAAAAAAAATTAGTGATCTACAAGCAATTCAGTCGAAAATAAAGGTTGGATTTACATTAGAATTTAATGATCGTTCGGATGGCTACCCAGGTCTTAAAAAAAATTATCATCTGAATTTTAGTGAGATTAAAACAATGGAGCCAAAGCTGCGCTACACGGCTTTGCAAAATGGTAAAATAGATTTACTAGATGCTTATTCAACAGATAGTGAATTACAACAGTATCATTTAAAAACCTTAGAAGATGACAAAAATATGTTTCCGCCCTACCAAGGTGCTCCTCTTATGATGAAAAAAACGGCAGAAAAGTATCCTGAACTAGCAATCACACTCAATAAGCTGGCTGGAAAAATTACGGCTGCTGAAATGCGAAAAATGAATTATGAAGTAGCAGTTAATGGAAAATCAGCACATGCGGTTGCACGTGATTTTCTGCAACAAATAGGCCTACTAGACTGATTGATGAAATTGGAGGAATCAAAA
>JAATGB010000133.1 GCA_015654945.1 Lactobacillales bacterium
GACGCATCCTAAGGGAATCGAACCCCTATCTCAAGAACCGGAATCTTGTGTGATATCCATTACACTAAGGATGCAGTAAGCACGTTTACTAGTTTAGCGAATTATAAAAAAAATAGCAAGAAAAATTTTATATTTTATTTAAATTTGAAAGGTGAGACGCTAACCATGCGATTTGAGCAAAATATGCAGCAAAAACAAATCCAAAAATTGGCAATGACCCAACAATTGCAGCAATCTATTCAAATATTGCAATATAATACGGAAGATTTGCGCCACTTTTTAGAGATGAAATCTTTGGAAAATCCGTTGTTGAATGTCAAAATCAAAAGTGATTATGGCGATTTTTCTGGTAAATACACTGGAACCTATCAACGACAAGATCAGGAAGATTTAGACTATGTTAATCAAATCCCTGATGCCCCTACCTCTTTGTTTGAATTTTTAATTGAACAGATTCACTTAAATTATCGCAAGACACCTATTCGGAAAATGATGCTCTTTTTAGCAGAATATATTGATAGTAATGGTTATTTGAAGCTTTCTCTTGAGGAAGCAATGGCGAAAAATGACGCAAGCTATTTACTGATGCTGGATGCGTTGACGTTACTACAACAGCTTGATCCTGCTGGAGTTGGTGCGCGGAATTTGCAAGAGTGCTTGCTGCTGCAGATTGAAAGGGACAATGAGGCGCCCAATATGGCCTATATCGTTGTTGAAGAATACTTTGAACAGCTCGCAAGTCGAAAGTGGGAGGAAATTGCCAAAAAATATGCGATTCAAGTTGTTGAAATCCAAGAAATTTTTGATTATATCCAAACGTTAAGCCCTTCACCGGGAGCTGCATTTGAAGATGTAAATGAATTGTATATTGTACCGGACTTAATCGTGAAGGTTGTCGAGGGGAAAATTCAAGTTCTTTCCACAAGAAGTGGGGCACCAAAAGTTCAATTTCAACAAAAATACTTTGATCGAATGCAAAAAATTCCAGACAAAGAAGTCCAAAATTACATGAAAGAAAAAAAGGTTGAATTTGATTGGATAAAAAAAAGTATTGAACATCGCGGAGATACGATTTTAAGAGTGGGAACAGAAATTGTTCAACGGCAGCAGGCCTTTTTCTTGAACGCAGCGCGGTCCCTTTTTCCAATGACCTTGAAGGAAATTGCGGAAGCACTAGAGATTCATGAGTCAACCGTCAGTCGGGCAGTGAATGGCAAATATTTACAGACTCATTTTGGCACTTTTGAATTACGTTCATTCTTTACCACAGGAATTGCGCAAAATAATTCGACACAGGAAGTTTCTGCAAGTAATGTAAAGCAAAAAATTGCGGCATATATCGCCAATGAAAATAAATTGAAGCCTTTGTCGGACAACAAAATTGTTGATTTATTAGCAGAAGAGGGCGTTGAGCTGTCAAGAAGAACGGTTGCGAAATATCGTGATATTCTTGGTATTGCGAGTTCATCCAAGCGAAAAAGATATGAATAGAGAGAATGACAGAGAGTGCTTATTTTGTTGTTCCTCTTTTTTTAGTGAGTGAAAACATCTTGTTTGGAGAGATTGAAAGAATAAATTAGTTGAAAAAAGAATTGAAAACTGGTAGAATATTTATGTAAGTGAGATGTAATCTAAGAATATTATTTGAGAATAAATCTTTGAAGATTGCAAGCTACTATTTTTTTAAAATCTATGGGTCGTTTCGAGTCTTGGTTGGACTGTTTTCGTCCATTGGGGAGCTTCGATATGAATGAGGAACTAAAATTAATCAGCGAAATCGTTCCAGATGTTCTAGAAACATTACAGAATCGGTATAATGTTTTGCGAAATGTTTATTGGATGGCACCAGTGGGACGCCGAACGCTCGCGTTGCGTATGGGCATTACGGAAAGAGTTTTGCGCACCGAAACGGATTTTTTAAAAAACTTACAATTGCTTGAAACCTCTAAAAGTGGTATGACATTGACGAAGCATGGTGAAGAAGTATATCATGGATTAGAAGAATTGATGGATAAACTTCAAGGAAATCAGCAAAAAGAAAAACAGCTTGAAGCCTACTTTAATATTCGTAAATGTATTGTTGTTGCAGGAGATAGTGACAAGGATGAGAAAGTTTTAAAAAGCTTTGGTCAAGCCGTTACTGAAATCTTGTTAGCGCAATTACCAAATGGAGAAAATATTATTGCTGTTATGGGTGGTACCACGATGGCAGCAGTTGCTGCTAACATGACAACCATTGAAACATCACAACGGCATAATGTCTTTGTGCCTGCTAGAGGTGGAATCGGTGAATCAGTTAATATACAAGCGAATTCCGTAAGCGCGAAAATGGCGCAAAAAACGGGAGGAGCGTATCGCGCATTGTATGTTCCAGAACAAGTTAGCCCTGAAACCTATAATTCTTTGTTGCAGGAGCCTTCTGTTCAACGCGTATTAGAATTAATCCAAAGAGCGAATTGTGTGGTTCATGGGATTGGCAAAGCTTTGCACATGGCTGCTCGAAGAGGAATGACCGCAGAACAACTTGCGATGTTGAAAAAACAAAATGCAGTTGCAGAGTCATTCGGTTATTTTTTTGACAATGATGGAAATGTCGTCTATAAGATTCCTAGAATTGGGCTTCAATTAAAAGATTTACAAGCAGTTTCTTGTATTGTCGCAGTTGCAGGAGGTAAATCAAAAGCCAAGGCAATCCATTCATATATGAAGAACGCACCTAGTAACACCTGTTTGATTACGGATGAAGGTGCTATAAATGAGATTTTAAGAGGGGTAACCCTTTAAAATAAATAAATTTTTTGATTTTCTAAAGGAGGAAATCCAGAATGACAGTAAAAGTAGGTATTAATGGATTTGGACGTATCGGACGCTTAGCTTTCCGCCGTATCCAAGATGTAGAAGGAATTGAAGTAGTTGCAATCAACGATTTAACAGATGCTAAGACATTAGCACATCTCTTAAAATATGATTCAACACAAGGACGTTTCAACGGAGATGTTGAAGTACATGATGGTTTCTTCAATGTTAATGGAAAAGAAGTAAAAGTTCTTGCAAATCGTAATCCTGAAGAATTACCATGGGCTGATTTAGGTGTAGAAATCGTTCTTGAATGTACTGGATTCTTCACGTCAAAAGAAGGCGCTGAAAAGCATCTTAAAGGTGGCGCAAAACGTGTTGTTATTTCTGCTCCAGGTGGAAATGATGTACCAACAATCGTTTATAACACAAACCATGAAATTTTAACCGGTAAAGAAACAGTTATTTCAGGTGCTTCATGTACTACTAACTGTCTTGCGCCAATGGCTAAAACATTACAAGATCAATTTGGAATTGTTGAAGGCTTGATGACAACGATCCATGCATATACAGGTGACCAAAATACATTAGATGCTCCTCACAAAGACTTACGTCGTGCGCGCGCAGCTGCTGTAAACATTGTCCCTAATACAACGGGTGCTGCAAAAGCAATCGGTCTTGTTATTCCTGAATTAAACGGAAAATTAGATGGTGCTGCACAACGTGTTCCAGTTCCAACTGGTTCATTAACAGAATTAGTAACTGTTTTAGACAAAGAAGTAACAGTTGAAGCTGTAAATGCAGCAATGAAAGCAGCAGCTAATGAATCATATGGTTACAACGAAGACGAAATCGTTTCTTCTGATATTGTCGGAATTAACTTTGGTTCTCTATTCGATGCAACACAAACAAAAGTAATGACTGTTGGCGGCAAACAATTAGTGAAAACTGTTGCTTGGTACGATAACGAAATGTCTTACACTTCTCAATTAGTTCGTACTTTAGAATACTTTGCAAAATTAGGTTAATCTTTTAGCGAATTCAGTAACTAAATGAGTAACGAGAATAAGCGGGGAAGCATCGCGCTTCCTCGCTTTTTATATCTAATTTAAAAGTAAAATGCGAATGGTTCTATTGAAAATTATTTAGGAGGCTCGTTTAAAATGGCGAAAAAAACAGTAAAAGATTTAGATTTAAAGGATAAAAAAGTATTAGTTCGTGTTGATTTTAATGTTCCGTTAAAAGACGGTGTTATTACAAATGATAATCGAATCGTTGCCGCATTACCAACGATTAAATACATTATTGAACAAGGCGGAAAAGCAATTCTTTTCTCACATTTAGGTCGTGTAAAAACGGAAGAAGATAAAGCCGGAAAATCATTAAAACCTGTTGCAGATCGCTTAGGCGAATTGCTTGGCAAACCGGTAACCTTTGTTCCGGAAACACGTGGAAAAGTTTTGGAAGATGCAATAAACAATCTTAAAGATGGCGATGTTTTGGTTTTTGAAAATACCCGTTTTGAAGATATTGATGGCAAAAAAGAAAGTGGTAATGATCCTGAATTAGGAAAATACTGGGCTTCTTTAGGAGATGTCTTTGTGAACGACGCATTTGGTACAGCCCATCGTGCGCATGCTTCAAATGTCGGTATTGCTTCTAATTTACCTTCGGCTGCAGGCTTTTTGATGGAAAAAGAAATCAAATTTATTGGCGATGCTGTTGATACACCCAAACGTCCGTTTATCGCGATTTTAGGTGGCGCAAAGGTTTCTGATAAAATTGGTGTGATTGAAAATCTAATTTCAAAAGCCGACAAGATTTTAATTGGTGGTGGAATGACATACACTTTTTATGCTGCTAAAGGAATCGCAATTGGTAATTCGTTAGTTGAGGCCGATAAAGTTGAGCTTGCAAAATCATTAGTTGAAAAAGCTGGCGACAAATTAGTCTTACCGATTGACTCGATTACTGCAAAAGAATTTAGTAATGATGTTCCAACTGAAATTCATGAGGGTGCTGTTCCGGATGGCCAAATGGGCTTAGATATTGGACCTGCTTCGATTGAATTATTTACTAAAGAACTAGCAGGTGCGAAAACAGTTGTATGGAATGGTCCAATGGGTGTCTTCGAAATGAGTAACTTCGCCAAAGGAACCATTGGTGTTTGTGAAGCAATTGCAAACTTGAAGGATGCAACAACTGTCATCGGCGGTGGTGATTCTGCAGCAGCAGCTATTCAATTAGGCTTTGCTGATAAATTTACCCATATTTCAACTGGTGGTGGTGCCTCTCTTGAATATTTAGAAGGCAAAACTTTACCAGGTGTAGAATCAATTTCTGATAAATAAAATTTTAGGAGTGAAGAGCATGCGTAAACCTATTATTGCAGGAAACTGGAAAATGAACAAAACAGCAAGTGAAGCAAAAGCATTTGCTGAAGCAGTGAAAACAAAGATTCCTTCCAAAGAAAAAGTCGATTCAGTGATTGGCTCTCCAGCACTATTTTTACAAGAACTTGTAGCATCTGCTAAGGGAACCGAATTGCAAATCTCAGCTCAAAATTCTTATTTTGAAAATGCTGGCGCCTTTACTGGGGAAACTTCTCCCGCAGCTTTGGC
>JAATGB010000092.1 GCA_015654945.1 Lactobacillales bacterium
AAGACGGTTACTTCTTGATCTAAATTTTGGGCCATTTTTAGTAAAATTGTTGAGACATCGAAGAAATAGACATCTTTTGGCTGAATGTAGTGCAAGGCAGCGTTCGCAATTCGTTCTTTTTCTTTTGTAAAATGAGTCCAGCGTGAGTTATAGGTAGGGACATGATGATCATAGTCAACTGAAATTAAGCCACCATGTGTTCGCCTAGCTTCTCCGCGCTCTTCTAAAATGATGGTGTCGCGACGAGCAGTATCTTGAGAAATACTGAAAAGTGACATAATTTCCTTGGTACTTATTTCCTCTTTATCCCGAAGGATCTCTTTGATTTTGCTTAATCTTTTTTCGCGATGCATGAGAAAGCCTCCTAGTTTTCCTTTTCTGTATCTTATTGTATCATTAATTTAAAGTATTTGTCATTATATTTCGTTAATTATGATGAATAAACGAATAAAAACAAGCGTTTTCCGTTTATATGGAAAACACTTGCATTGCCTTAAACTATTTTTTAAATAGATTAGCCGATGAGCTTCAAGCCAATTACCGAACCTAAAATGATGGCGATACAGGCAATTCGACGCCAATCTTTGGATTCACCATAAAAGATCATACCTAAAATAGCACCACCTGCAGCGCCAATGCCAGTCCAAATTGCGTAGGAAATACCCATGGGTAGCACGCGCATCGCGAAGTAGAGAAAAATAAAGCTACCACTAAAAACGCTAATCAACCAAATTAAGGACGAGAAATTTTTCTTTTGATTAAATTGACTAATCGAGCCAACTCCAAGCATTTCAAAGATACCTGCGATGATTAAATAAAACCAACTCATTTTTCGGATGCTCCTTTCTCACGCGTCACCATTTTAAGCCCCATTACACCGGCTAAAAGGATGAAAACCAATAGAATTTTGGTTACTTTAAATGGTTCACCAAATAAAAGAATACCAGTAAAAACTGTTCCAGCAGTTCCTAGACCAACAAATACGGCATAAGAAGTGCCTACGGGAATCGATTCACCTGCTTTAATTAAAAAGTAGAAACTAAGAACAATTGCGACAGCTGTCAGCAAAAGCTCCAGCCAATTCTGACTGTGTTTCATCCCGATTACCCATAATATTTCAAAAAATGCTCCGATAAAAACGTTTAACCAATCTTTACTCATTGCCATTCCCTCCTAAAAAAATAAAAAGGTGTCCACACACAAATCTATCTTGGGCCTAAGATTTGTGTGTAAACACCTTTAACAAAATGTCCGGCGACATTTATCAAATGTAAATTTATTTTATTCAACGTACGTAATTTTAGCACATCTAGCGGGAAAGTCAACTGCGGTAATTAAAAAATAGTCACACCATTTTTACAAGTTGCTTTAAAGGGCGATCGCCAAACTGTTTTTCTTGTTCTAAGAGGATATTTGCACAAGCCAAGCTATCATCAAGTGCGTTATGATGATGCGTCAATGAAATATTCAAAGCATCACAAACGGTATTTAATTTATGATTGGGAAACTCTGGGAAAAGCTTCCGACTAGTCTTTACCGTACATAGCGATAAGTAATGAGGTTGATTTAGACCGTAATAGTCTAAGCAGCCTTTCAAAACGCTACAGTCAAAGGGTGCATTATGTGCCACGATTAAATGATTCGGTTGAAAATAATCTTTAATTTGTTCCCAGACAGCGGGAAAAGCTGGCGCTTGCTGGACATCTTCTGGATGAATTCCGTGAATTTGGACATTCCGCCAGTGAAAATCGGTTTCTGGTTGGACCAATGAGTAAAATTGGTCCACGATCTGATTGTTTTTAACCATGACTAATGCGAGAGAACAGGCACTATGTCGTTGTGCATTGGCTGTTTCAAAATCCATTGCAATAAAATTCATAAACGAAGATCCTTTCTTTTTTTGTTACTATTTCTTCCGCGTGTGTTTCCGCCGTTTTTTGTTTTTCTTTTTACGGAAAAAGAGTAGGCTTCCAGCAATGGCGATCAGAAGAAGTGCGAGAAGAATATAGAACCATGAGAAACTACTCTTTTTTTCTTTCTCTGTATCTGTCGCTTTTTGCCGCGTTGTTTCGCTTGCCGCGCTTGAGCTATCCTTAGTAGCGCTTGTGGCAGAAGAGATTTGCTCACTTGTGGCGGTTCCCTGTGCTGGTTGGGTCGTGCTGTTTTGTACTACGGGTGCAGTTGTGGTAGTTGCACCAGGACTTGCTGCACTTGTTTGGCTAGCCGGAACAGTAGTAGCAGTTGTTGCCTCCGTAAAATTATACTCAATTTCTGTAGAGGTATTCCCAATTGAATCTAAGACGGTTACCGTTGCTTTTTGGGTACCATCAGGAATTGGAAATTGAAAATTGCCGTTTTCATCTGCTGAGATTCTACCTGCACTATCTGATAGATAAATATCTGCGTAGGGAGCTGTTTTTCCAGATAAAATATGAGTACTCGGGTCATATTTTAAATTTGAAAGTAGTGAATCCGCCGCAAAGACCTGGAAAGGGAATACAAACACAAGACTCATTACCAATACCAATTTATACAAAACCACACAAATCTTTTTCATAGGAAGAACTCCCTTCATTTTTACGATTCAAGTAATGAATGATCTAAAATCACTTCCACAGGGCAATGATCGCTTCCGAGTATGTCCGAGTGAATTTTAGCAGATACTAATTGGGGAACTAAGACTTGCGAAACGCAAAAATAATCAATCCGCCAACCAGCATTATTTTTTCTGGCATTGAAGCGATAGCTCCACCACGAGTAAGCACCTTCTAGATCTGGATAGAAGTAGCGGAAGGTATCGACAAAGCCGCTTGCGACTAAAGTCGAAAATTTTGCCCGTTCCTCGTCACTAAAGCCGGCATTCAGCCGATTGGTCTTCCAATTTTTTAAGTCAATATTTTCGTGGGCAACATTTAAATCACCGCAAAGAATAACGGGTTTATTGTTTTCAAGCTTTTTTAAATACGCTAAAAAAGCATCTTCCCAGGTCATACGATAGTCTAATCGCTTTAATTCATTTTGTGAATTAGGTGTATAACACGTTACGAGGTAAAAATGAGCGTATTCAAGAGTAATAACGCGACCTTCCTGATCATGTTCAGGCATACCGATTCCATAAGAGACATCTAAGGCAGGCTGCTTGGCAAAGATGGCTGTACCAGAATAGCCTTTTTTTTCCGCATAGTTCCAATATTGATGGTAATTAGGCAAAGCTAATTCGATTTGACCTTCTTGCAATTTTGTTTCTTGCAAGCAGAAAAAATCAGCATCTAACGTATTGAACACATCAACAAAGCCCTTTTTAACGGCTGCACGTAACCCATTCACATTCCAAGATATACATTTCATCTTTGTTTCCTGCCTTTCTCATTCTCTCTATATTGTACCCAATAATTTCAAAAATAGACAATAGTTTTTACGAAAATTTAAATGTAAGATAATCTTTACATTTTTTGTAAAGCATGCTATACTTTTTTTGTAAAGCAAGCTGTACGTTTTGCAACTTATACAAGAAGCAGCAGAAAGGGTCTTTTTTGTGCAAAATAAAATCCAACAATTGCGGAAAGAAAACAAAGTAACGCAAGCGGAACTAGCGGAAGCGGTGGATGTTACCCGCCAAACCATTATTTCACTGGAAAGCGGAAAATACAATGCATCGTTGCTCTTGGCACATAAAATTGCCTGCTATTTTGGTAAAAAGATCGAAGAAGTATTTCTGTTTGAGGAGGATGAAAAGGAATGAATTTTTGGTACACGAAACCTGCGCGCACTGATGCCGAATATCAAAAAATGATTCAGTTTCAAAAGAAAATTGATGTGCTTGTGGTCGTTACAGGTATTTTGACGTTTTTTATTGTTTACATGATTCCAAAAGTAGTCGATTTTTCGATGAATGAAAACATTAGTGGTCTTTATTCTGGTTTAGGTATTGGGTTAGTTTTTGCTGGAATTGGGAAGTACCTGCAACATACGAGTTGGTTAAAAAATGAGCAGAGTATCAAAGCAGCACGCTTAAAAAATAACGATGAGCGAATTGTGGAAATTGGCCGAAAAGCCTATCAAATGTCAGCAACACTATTGCTGATTGCACTTTACTTTTTAGGACTGATTGGGGGATTTTTTGAACCAATTTTAATTCTGGTGATGGGTGGTCTTGTTTGGCTGTTTCTGCTTAGTTATTGTGTGGCATTCTTTATTTATTCAAAAAAAATGTAAAGATTAAAAGGAGGAAAAAATGTTAGAAGTGAAAAATTTGGTCAAAAGATTTGGTGAAATGACTGCAGTGAACGATGTTTCTTTTCAGATTCAAGATGGTAAAATTTTGGGCTTGATTGGACAAAATGGGGCTGGAAAGACAACTGTTTTTCGATTAATTCTCGATTTTTTCAAAGCCAACAGTGGGGAAGTTTTTTGGAATGGAACGAAAATTTCAGAAGAAGATTACAATAGTATTGGCTATCTGCCAGAAGAAAGAGGTCTCTATCCCAAAATATCAATTGAAGAGCAAATTATTTATTTTGCGAAGCTAAGGGGCAAAAAACGCGCCGAAATTCTGCCACAGATCGACCTTTGGATGGAAAAGTTTCAAGTTAAAGGAAAACGCACAGACAAAATAAAAACGCTCTCGAAAGGCAACCAACAAAAGGTTCAGCTTATTTGTACCTTGATTCATGAACCGGATTTGGTGATTTTGGACGAGCCATTTAGTGGGCTCGATCCTGTCAATGCAGAGCTACTAAAAGAAGGAATTATTGAGCTGAAAGAAAAAGGATCCTGTGTCATTTTTTCCAGCCATAATATGGACAATGTCGAAAAAATTTGTGATCACTTACTCATGTTAAAAAATGGTCATGTTGTGCTAAATGGAGAAGTTCAGGAAATTCGTGAAAAATTTGGGCGGACAAAGCTTACGGTGGAAACGAAGCTTCCGCTTGCTCAATTGCTTGAAATTACGGGTGTTGTGGCAGGACACGAAAGCAAAGACGGTACTGTGATTTTAACTCTAGCGGAACCTGCTGTCGGCAAAGAAGTTTTTGATTTGGTGACGCAAGAGGGCTATATTCCAGTATTTGACCAACAACCACCAACCTTAGAGGAAATATTTAAATTAAAAGTAGGTGAAAAAGATGAATAAACTATGGGTAGTTGCAGGAGAAAGTTACCGTAGAAATATTAAATCAATCGGCTTTTTGGTGATGATCTTGATGCCATTTATTCTCTTTGGGATTGGCGGTCTCTTCGGTTATTTAATGATGGATAAAGGAAATGAGAGCCAGAAGATAGCGGTCATTGCTGAAAGCAACGAAGTTCGACAACTCTTCATTGAAAATGCGGCAGGATATAAGGTAACCAAATCAATCCAAGCTGAATCAGCGGCCAAAAAAGCTTTGAAAAATGAAAAAATTGATGGGTATGTTAAGATTTCTGGAACGGGTGACACGCTAAAAGCCAACTATTATACCACCACATCCGATAGCGAAACCATCCTTACGCAAGTCACGCAAAGTCTATCTAGTGTGAAAATGTATCAGCTAAGTCAAGAGTTTAATTTAACCGCACAAGAAGTCGCAAGTATCAATACACCTGCGGAGGTTGCCACTCAGAAAATAGATTTTTCGCAAAAGAATAAGAAAGAAAGTACGGATAATTCAGCGCTTTTATCAGTAGGAGCATATGTTTTCTGCCTTTTGATATTTATCTTTATTATGAATTATTGTAGTATTATCGGCCAAGAAATTGCTTCAGAAAAAGGCACGCGCATGATGGAAATTATCTTATCAAGTACGAAAGCTACTACGCATTTTTACGGTAAATTAATCGGTGTTTCCCTCGTTTGTTTGACGCAAATTGCAATCTATGTTGTTTTTGGGATTATTGGCTATTTTTCAGTCAGAAATATTGCGTTTGTTGCCGATTTTCTGCAAAAAGTTTCGTTACGTGAAATTTTCGGCAGCCTCATTGGGTTTAATTTACTCTTCTTTGTTGGTGGAATTTTACTTTATTCAGTATTGTCCGCATTTTTAGGCTCGCTTGTAAGTAAAATTGAAGATGTGGCAAAAGCCATTCAACCGATCATTTTTCTCGGAATGGCGGGCTTCTATATTGGCATTTTTATGGGGCAAACCAATGTTGAGCACATTTTGGTAAAAGTGACCTCCTATATTCCGTTTTTCTCACCGTTTGTAATGCCGTTTCGAATTGCAAATGATTCTGTTTCAATGATTGGCATTGTGCTATCAATTCTTATTTTGTTCGTTTCAACGGGATTGTTAACGCTCATTTCAGCAAATCTCTATCGTTCAAATGTGTTGATTTACAGCGATGGTGGCATTTGGAAATCCTTTAAACAGTCACTTGCGCTTTCAAAATCAGAAAGCAAGTAAACGTAAAAGTTTGTCTACTAGTTTCTCAGACCTCCAGTGTGATACGGAGGTCTTTTTCGTGTAGGTAATGTGTAAAAATGTAAAAAGGAGTTTAAAAGGTCGTTGGTTGGCTTGTGAAATAACTATCTAAGTTGCTGTTTGCTCTTTTTTTGTCTATAATATTTCTGAACAAACTCAAGGAGGAAGAACATGGCAGAAGAATATCAAGTATTGCTTTATTATAAGTATGTCACAATTGAAGAACCAGAAATTTTTGCAAAGAAGCATTTAGCATTCTGTAAATCTTTAAACCTAAAGGGGCGGATTTTGGTCGCCAATGAAGGCATTAACGGTACGGTATCTGGCTTAAAAGTAGATACTGAAACATATATGGCAGCAATGCATGCAGATCCACGCTTCGAAGATACCTTTTTCAAAATAGATCCATCAGAAGGTCATGCATTCAAAAAGATGCATGTTCGCCCAAGAGCAGAGCTTGTTTCCTTGAACTTAGAGGAGGACATTGATCCGATTGAATTAACGGGCGCGTACCTTAGTCCCAAGGAATTTCGCGAAGCGATTTTAGATGAAGAAACTGTTGTAATTGATGCTAGAAATGATTATGAATACGATCTTGGTCATTTTCGTGGGGCGGTCCGACCAGATATTCGAAGTTTTCGTGAACTGCCGCAATGGATTCGGGAGAACAAAGAGCGGTTTATGGACAAACGTGTGGTCACGTATTGTACGGGCGGAATTCGTTGTGAAAAATTCTCTGGCTGGTTAGTCCGAGAAGGGTTCAATAATGTCGGGCAACTTAGCGGTGGTATTGCCACATATGGAAAAGATCCAGAGGTTCAAGGGGATCTTTGGGATGGTGCCATGTATGTCTTTGATGAACGAATTAGCGTTCCAATTAATCACAAAGAACATGTTATAGTTGGGCGTGATTGGTTTGATGGGGCGCCTTGCGAGCGCTACATTAATTGTGGAAATCCCCATTGTAATCGACAAATGCTTGCTTCAGCAGAGAACGAATACAAATATTTAGGCGGTTGTTCTCACGAATGTCGTGTACATCCAGAGAATCGCTACATTATCGAGCATCAACTAAGTACAGATGAAGTACTGGCACGTCTCGCAGCAATTAATGAAACCTTACCGGAGTTTAGTAAGTAAAAGATCTGATGAAATACAAAGAAGCACCCAAAATCAAGCGATTTTCGGGTGTTTCTTTTTTTCATGTGTGGGTAGGAAAAAAAGTGGGAGTTAAACGACGGGCCACCACAACAAACTCCACTGTAAGTGACAGTGGATTACGATTTCTTGCTGCTCGTTTTGATAAGGCAGAAGTAGTTCATTTAATTGCTGCGCACCAATTTGTTTGCTATAAGCGTGTACGATAAGTGATTTGTCCAAGTTTTCTGTCCAAGAATAATCAAACTGTTTGCTTGTTGTTTGGCGACCATGACGCTCTAAATAGTTAGCGTAGCTTTCCATCCAAGTCCATGTTGGATCAGGGTTTGTCGGTTCACGTGCCAGCTTAGCAAGTTTCGGCAAAAGTGTATCTTGCTCATTGGTTACCCGTAATAAAACAACGAAACGCCGCGCTTTTTTCTCTATTTCGAGCAAAAGTGGCAACTCGTTTAAAGCGGGATTCATCGCTGAAAAAAGTACATCATAGACACGGTTCGTTTGCGTTGTGGCTAAAAAGCTGCTTTGTGTTTCCAATTGCAAGTGTACCTGTTCCTTTTTACGGATCGGTACTTTCTGTGCGGCATTGGCCAGCATTTTTTCTGAAAAATCGAGTAAGGTGTACTCTGCAACATGGGGTAAAAAAGCAGGTAAGTAACGCCCGGATCCGCCAGCTAAATCACAGAAATGAAGGGTTGGCAAAATGTTCTGCTGGATTAAATAAGCAGCAGCATCTTGAGCGATGGGAATGGTTGATTCAGCTTGAATTGCAATGTATTCTGCGGCAAATTGATTCCAATAGTCTTGTTCAGTTTGCTCATCCATACCATTCTCCTCCTTAGTTTATCTGTTCTTTTTATCTTACTAAAGTTTAGCGGTTG
>JAATGB010000054.1 GCA_015654945.1 Lactobacillales bacterium
CAACTTTTTAAAGGTTGGGTCACTCTTTTTTTTATCTTTCAAGACAAACGTTCGTGCATAGTACTCGATTTCTGCCATTGTTCTGCTCCTTTATTGAGAGAGTCCTTCTGCAATTTTATCCAAATTCCATTTCATCATTGCATAATAACTATCGCCTTTTTCACCGGGTTTTGCAATTGAATCGGTAAAAATTTTCGCATAAATTTTCAAATCAGTATCTTTCGCAACGGTTTTCATCGGTCTGCTATCGACACTACTTTCTACAAATAATGCAGGAACTTCGCTTTGCTTCAAATAATCCACTAAGTTTTTAATTTGATCAGGTGTTCCTTCCTCTTCGGTATTAATTTCCCAGATATACGCTGATTTTACACCATACGCTTTTGAAAAATATTTGAAGCAGCCTTCACTGGTCACGATGACCTTCTTTGCCTCTGGGATCGTCTCAAATTTATTTTTCGCTTCTGTATCCAATGCTGTTAATTTTGCAACATAGGAAGTTAGATTTTTTTGATAATAATCCGCATTCTCTGGATCTTTTTGTGCTAATTGCTTTTCAATATTTTTGGCATAGATAATCCCGTTTTCGATATTTAACCACGCATGGGGATCTTCCTTATCTGTTTTGCCTTTTCCTTCTAAATGAATTGCGTCAACCCCTTCACTTGCGGCAAAATAATCCACGTTTTCTTTTTTATTTGCATTTTTCATTAATTTCGAAAACCACGCATTTCCACCTGTTTCCAAATTCAAGCCATTGTAAAAAACCAAATCCGCATCGGTACTTTTCTTCATATCTTCTGAAAGTGGTTCATATTCATGAGGATCCTTCCCAACGGGTACAATGCTATGCAAATTAATTTTATCTTTCGCAATGTTTTGCGTAATATCCGCCAAAATGGAATTGGTCACAACCACATTCAATTTACCGTTATTTTCTGTCTCTTTTCCCTTGTTTACTTGGTTACTACCGCAGCCCACAAGTGCCACTGCTACTAAAAACAAACCAAGTATTCTAATACTTATTTTCCTCATATTTTAGTTTTCCTTTCGCTGTTTTAATTTTGACCATAATGGTTGTTTCGGTGAAAAAATAAAGCTGATTGCAAAAAATAGAGCACTCGTTAAAACAATTGATGAACCCGCTGCAATATTATAAACATAGCCAATCATCAAGCCTAAAGCCGCTGAAAGTCCTCCGATAAAGGCTGACAGAAAAATCATCGTGTGCAACCTTTTCGTATAAAGAAAGGCTGTAGCCGCTGGCGTAATCAACATTGCAACAATAAGAATGGTGCCAACCGTCTGCATTGCAGTAACCGCAACAAGCGTTAATAAAATCATTAATAAATAGTGATATGCATTGACTTTCATACCAAAAGCTTTTGCCATCGATGGATCAAAGGACGTTAGGAGAAATTGGCGATAAAATAACCAGACAACCAATAAGACGACACCTGAAACAATGATCGTAATCCATTTATCCAGATCTTGAACAGCCAAGACATTCCCAAATAAAATATGAAACAAGTCAGTTGAGCTATTGGCAATTCCGATTAAGATAACACCCAGAGCGAGAAAAGCGCTAAACGTGATCCCAATTGCCGTATCACTTTTGATTACGCTATTGCTATGGATAAATGTAATTAATATGGAAGCAAATAAACCAAAGGCGATCGCACCAATATAAAAATTAATTCCCAATAAATATGAAATTGCGACTCCCGGAAGCACCGCATGTGAGATGGCATCTCCCATTAAGGACATTCCCCTGAGAATAATAAAGCAACCAACAACTCCTGACACGATTCCGATAACCACAGCCGTAACTAAGGCATTTTGCAAAAAGTGGTATGTTTGTAACCCTTCAAAAAAATAATTAAGCATGTTCTTTTCCCTCCTGATCGCCAAAATAGAAAAGTGAGTTTCCATACGCCTCTTTAATATTTTCTTCTGTAAATGTTTCAGAAACAGCACCATATGCAACAATTTCTTGGTTCAGAATAATTAAATCGTCAAAATAGTTTGCTACTTTCCCAAGATCATGATGCACAATCAGAATCATTTTGCCCGCATTACGCAATTTTGTTAAGATATTCATGATGATGCGTTCACTATTTAAATCAATGCCCACAAAGGGTTCATCCAAAAAAATTAAATCCGCATCTTGAACCAATGTTCGAGCAATCAAAATCCGCTGAAATTGACCACCTGATAGCGCCCCAATCTGACGTTGGCTATATTCAGACATTTCGACTTGCTTAAGCGCCGCTTTTACCAACGCTTTTTCTTTCTTTCCAACTCTTCGCAATAAACCAAGTGATGGATACGTTCCTAATGCAACACACTCCTCTACTGTAATCGGAAACGTACTGTCAATTTGACTTTTTTGTTCGACATAAGCAATTCTTTTTTGAATTATTTTCAATGGCTTTTGATCAAACATAATCGTACCAGAAGCAGGTATTAGTCCCAAAATCCCCTTTAACAACGTAGACTTTCCCGCACCATTTGGGCCAATAATTCCGGTGATTTTCTTTTTACCGATTGAAACATTTATATTTTTTAAGGCAGTAACTTGATTCGCATAGGCAACCGACATGTTTTGAATTTCAAGCAAGCTTAACCCTCCTCTTTGATAATTGTTCTCATTTTTAGGATAACCTAACTTTTTTGTTAAGTCAAATTAAA
>JAATGB010000029.1 GCA_015654945.1 Lactobacillales bacterium
AAATCACCTCTTAAGAGGTGGCAAAGGTGGCAAAAGCAATGTGGCTTGAACAGAAAGTGAAAGCCAGCGCCTTGAGACGCTGACCAGTAGTAGAGGCTTATAGCCTCAGAGCAAACCACCCTTTTGAAGGGTGGTTATGATGAAATAATTTACGAGGCAATTTCTTTTAAAAAAAATGAGAATCTGTTAGGATGAGAGTAAAGAAAGTGAGGCGGATATTAATGAGTATTTATGACTATAAAGTAAAAGATATGAAGGATCAAGAAATTTCTCTAGCTGATTTTAAGGGAAAGGTGGTACTGATTGTAAATACCGCGAGTAAATGTGGTTTCACGCCGCAATTTGAAGGCTTGGAAAAACTTTATGACACTTATAAGGATGAAGATTTTGTGATTTTAGGTTTTCCATGCAATCAGTTTTTACGGCAGGATCCAGCGGGGAATGATCAGATTCTTGAGTTCTGTCAAGTAAATTATGGCGTCACTTTCCCAATGCTAGGTAAAATTAAAGTGAAGGGCAAAGAACAAGAACCACTTTATAAGTATCTAATTGAACAAACCAATGGAAAATCAATTAAATGGAACTTCACCAAATTTTTAGTGGATCAAGACGGCAAAATTAGCGCACGTTTTGAACCGAAGGAAACACCAGAACAAATTGAACCGCAGCTTAAAGAGCTCTTAAAAAAATGAAAAAGCGATTAAATTTTAGCAATTTAACTTTTTTGATTTCCCATATTTAAAGAAGAAAATCACATAATATTTTTTAAAGTAATTTTCTTTCAAATTTTCTTGAAAATATTTTGAATTTTCGTTTGAATGGTGGTATGATAATCCATGTTGTTAATAGCAATAAATAATAGTTGTATAAGCAAAAACTTATACCTTGTTAGGAAGGTATCTGATTTTGCTTATCTGCTGTCAAGTTGTTACCAAATGATCAATGAATTATTTAATTGCTGCACATTATCACTTGGGAAAAGAGGTGAATTGTTTTGGATGAACAAACTTTGAAATTTTCATTGTTTGGGATTAAATTTGATGGTACGGTCTGTATTATGGTTGGGTTAACTTGCTTACTTGTCTTTGGAATTGTTTATTTCTTTTCACGAAATATGAAGTTAAAACCAACCGGCAAACAAAATGCACTCGAATGGGTCGTTGATTTTGTCAGAGGGATTGTGTCAAGCAATCTGCCGAGTAAAGAAGTCCAAGATTTCCATTTATTGGCATTTACTTTTTTTCTATTTGTATTTGTTTCAAATCTAATAGGATTGGTTACAAAAATTGTGATCCAACCAGGAGACCAAAGTTTGTGGAAAAGTCCAACTGCGGATCCGCTTGTAACATTGTCATTAGCATTGACTGTTGTTTTACTAACGATCTTCTATAGTATCAAGAAATTTGGTATTAAGAAATATTTTGTAAATAGCTATTTGAAACCAGTAGGCTTCCTTTTACCAGTGAATATTTTGGAAGAATTTACAAATACATTGACACTGGGATTACGGTTATACGGAAATATTTTTGCAGGAGAAGTACTACTTACGCTATTAACAAAAGTAGCGAAGTCATATGGGATTGTATCCTTTGTTTTAGCTGTCCCTTTGGAGATGATCTGGCAAGGATTCTCCATATTTATCGGAAGCATTCAAGCTTTTGTTTTCGTTACCTTAAGTATGGTTTATATTTCTCATAAAATTGAAGAAAAAGAATAAAAAAGTAATTTGTAGGAGGAAAAAATATTATGCAATATATCGCCGCAGCAATCGCAGTTTTTGGAGCAGCTCTTGGAGCTGGTTATGGTAACGGAAAGGTTATTTCTAAAACAATAGAATCCATGGCACGTCAACCAGAAATGTCAGGAGAATTAAGAACAACCATGTTTATCGGTGTTGGTTTAATTGAAGCCGTTCCAATTCTAGGAGTAGTTATCGCATTTTTAATATTATTTAGTTAAACTCAGTCGAAGGCAGAAGACGCCGGATTATCGGAAACCGTCGCTGCTTTCTTTCTATTATTTTCAAGAGAGGAAGTGTGAATGTGATGTTCAGTCAGTTTGTTATTGCTGAAGCAGGAAGTACAACATTAGGAACTTTTCTATTTGTGACGCTTTCCTTTTTATTGTTATTGTTTTTAATAAAAAAATTCGCTTGGGGTTCAATTACGACAATTTTACAGCAAAGAGCAGATAAAATTGCGAACGATTTAGACTCAGCAGAAGCCTCTCGTATTAAAGCCGCTAAGCTTGCCGAAGAACGCAAGCAACAACTTTTAGATTCGAGAAATGAAGCACAAACGATTGTGAATCGTGCAAAAGAAACCGCAGATAAAAGTGGTCAAGCAATTATTAGTGATGCAAAAGATGAAGCAGTTAATTTGAAAGAAAAAGCCAAAGAAGAAGTCGCCTTAGAACGCAAACAAGTATTGGAATCTCTTAAGGGAGAAATCGGGGAAGTTTCGATTCAGCTCGCGACGAAGATTATGCAACAAGAGCTAACGAAAGAATCACATGAGACCTTAATTAACTCTTATATTGAAGGGTTGGGTAGTGGTCATGAAACTAGATAAATACACAATTGCAAAACGCTATAGTAAAGCAATTTATGAATTGGCTGTTGAGACGGATCAATTAGAAGTTGTCAATGATCAATTAACAAAATTACGGGAAGTGTTTGAAGAGATTCCTGATCTAGGCTTTATATTAACGGACGAGCGATTAGAACCTAATGAAAAATTGACCGTAATTGCGGCTTTAGAAAAGGGATTTTGTGGAATGGTGTGTCACTTTATTCACGTAGTGTATGAAAATAGACGCATGGATGATATGCCACGAATGATCGCGGAGTTTTATCATTTATATGATGAACATCAAGGGATTATTAAAGGAAGTGTGACCACTGTGACACCGTTGACGTCTAGTCAAAAAGAGAAGTTAGAAACAAAAATTGCTAACTTGTTAGGCTATTCTACGGCGCAATTAAAAATGAACATTGATCCAACCATCATCGGTGGGGTGATTGTGGAAGCAAATAATCATATTATCGATGGTAGCATTAAAACCAAGCTAAACCACTTTTATAGTGAGTTAGTAAAATAGTGGTGTATAGAACGCGGAGAGGTGAAATAAATGAGCATCAAGGCAGAGGAAATTAGCGCGTTAATCAAAGAGCAAATTGCCCATTATGAAGATGAATTAAAAGTAGATGAAGTGGGAACAGTCACTTATGTAGGTGATGGAATTGCTCGTGCTCACGGAATTGAAAATGCAATGTCTGGAGAGTTGCTAGAATTCTCAACTGGTGCATATGGTATGGCGCAAAACCTTGAAACAAATGATGTTGGGATTATTATCCTTGGCGAATTTGAAAATATTCGTGAAGGTGACAAAGTAAAAAGAACCGGTAAAATTATGGAAGTTCCTGTTGGAGAAGCGTTAATCGGACGTGTGGTAAATCCTTTGGGACAACCAGTTGATGGCTTGGGTGCCGTTGCAACAACTAAAAGCAGACCTGTTGAAGCAGCAGCTCCAGGAGTGATGCAACGTAAATCGGTTAGTGAGCCGCTACAAACTGGTTTGAAAGCAATTGATGCGTTGGTTCCGATTGGTAGAGGACAACGTGAATTAATTATCGGCGACAGAAAAACAGGTAAAACCTCAATTGCGATTGATACAATCATTAATCAAAAAGGTCAAAATATGATCTGTATTTATGTAGCAATTGGTCAAAAAGAATCGACAGTCCGGACACAAGTCGAAACATTAAAACGTTATGGCGCAATGGAATATACGATTGTTGTAACAGCAAGTGCTTCTCAACCCGCACCTTTATTGTACATTGCTCCTTATGCGGGTGCGGCAATGGGCGAGGAATTTATGTATAATGGCAAGCATGTTTTGATTGTTTATGACGATTTATCAAAGCAAGCTGCTTCTTATCGTGAAATTTCTTTACTTTTACGTCGTCCGCCAGGTCGTGAAGCTTATCCAGGAGATGTTTTTTACTTGCATTCTCGTTTATTGGAAAGAGCAGCGAAGTTAAGTGATGAATTAGGTGGCGGTTCAATGACTGCTTTACCATTTGTCGAAACACAAGCCGGCGATATTTCGGCCTATATTCCAACGAATGTTATTTCAATCACTGACGGTCAAATATTCTTAGAAAATGATTTGTTCTATTCTGGTGTTCGACCAGCGATTGATGCTGGTTTATCCGTATCGCGTGTTGGTGGATCTGCGCAAATTAAAGCAATGAAACAAGTTGCGGGTACCTTACGTCTAGATTTAGCGAGCTATCGTGAATTAGAAGCTTTTACTCAATTTGGTTCTGATTTAGATGAAGCGACACAAGCAAAATTAAATCGTGGACGTCGGACTGTTGAAATTTTGAAACAAGGATTGCATGATCCGTTAGCTGTTGAAAAGCAAGTTATTATTTTATACGCATTAACCCATGGCTTTTTGGATAGTATTCCAGTCAAAGATGTTTTACGCTTTGAAAAAGAAATTTTTGATTATATTGAACAAAATTATGCAGATATTTATGAAACGATTCGGACAACGAAAGTTTTACCAGACACAGAGGAATTAGATAAGGTGATCCGTGAATATAGCGAATTATTTAGCTCTAACTCTAAATCCATTGCACAGTCAATTATGAATAGCTAAGGATGGTGAAAAAAAGTGGGCGCATCACTGATTGAAATAAAAAAAAGAATTGCTTCTACCAAAAAAACAAGCCAAATCACCAGTGCAATGCAAATGGTTTCCGGTGCAAAATTAAATAAATCGGAAGCTTATGCAAAAGAATTTCAAATTTATGCATCAAAAGTCAGAGAAGTTGTCACACACTTAGTTACTTCAGATTTAGGCGAAATAAATTTAGGCGAAGATGCGATTCACAGCATGTTGATTTCTCGTCCTGTTAAAAAGACAGGCTACATTGTTATTACGTCTGATCGTGGACTTGTGGGCAGCTACAATAGCTCCATTATCAAACAAGTATTAACTATGTTGGAAAACGACCATCATTCTGAAGAAGAATATGTGATCATGGCAATTGGTGGAACGGGTGCGGATTTTTTCAAGGGTAGAGGATATAATATCGCATATGAATTGCGTGGATTAAGTGATCAGCCTACGTTTGATGAGGTTCGAAAAATTGTATCCACTGCAACCAAAATGTATGGGCAAGAAATGTTTGATGAACTTTATGTATGTTACAACCATCATATCAATTCTTTGACACATCAATTTCGTGCAGAAAAAATGCTGCCAATCTCAGATTTGGACCCGGAAGAAGCAAAAACATATGATGTCGAATATATTTTAGAACCTTCTGAGGAAGCAATTTTAGATACATTGTTGCCGCAATACGCAGAAAGTCTGATTTATGGTGCAATCTTAGATGCAAAAACTGCTGAACATGCAGCTTCAATGACATCGATGAAGAGCGCAACAGATAACGCAGGAAAGATAGTTGATGAGTTAACCATTTCATATAACCGCGCACGTCAAACAGCGATTACACAAGAAATCACTGAAATTGTTGGTGGCGCTGCGGCTTTAGAATAGTGACGGGAGGAAAGTGAAATGAATTCAGGCAAGATTGTTCAAGTTATTGGTCCCGTTGTTGACGTGGAATTTCCTTTAGATCAATCATTACCAGATATAAACAATGCATTAGTTGTTTATAAGAAAGCAACAAACCAGAAAGTCGTCCTTGAAGTAGCCTTAGAAATGGGTGATGGCGTTATTCGCTCGATCGCAATGGAATCTACAGATGGACTACAAAGAGGAATGGAAGTTTTAGATACGGGTGCCTCGATCTCAGTTCCTGTTGGAAAAGAAACCTTAGGACGTGTCTTTAATGTATTAGGAGATACGATTGACTTAGAAGAACCATTCCCAAAAGATGCAATTAGAAGTGGGATTCATAAAAAAGCACCTACATTTGATGAATTAAGTACAAGTACCGAGATATTAGAAACGGGTATCAAAGTCATTGATTTGTTAGCACCCTATTTAAAAGGTGGGAAAGTTGGCTTATTCGGTGGAGCTGGTGTTGGTAAGACAGTATTAATCCAAGAATTGATTCATAATATTGCTCAAGAACATGGCGGAATCTCCGTTTTTACAGGTGTTGGTGAACGAACACGTGAAGGAAATGATTTGTATTTCGAAATGAAAGAGTCTGGCGTTATTGAAAAAACAGCCATGGTGTTTGGTCAAATGAACGAGCCGCCTGGTGCCAGAATGCGGGTTGCTTTGACCGGCTTGACGATTGCTGAATATTTCCGTGATGTGGAAGGACAGGATGTGCTTCTCTTTATTGATAATATTTTCCGCTTTACTCAAGCAGGTTCAGAGGTTTCGGCATTACTTGGTCGGATGCCTTCTGCTGTTGGGTATCAACCGACATTGGCAACTGAAATGGGACAATTACAAGAAAGAATTACCTCAACGAAAAAAGGTTCCGTTACATCGATTCAAGCGATTTATGTGCCAGCAGATGATTATACCGATCCTGCTCCTGCGACAGCATTTGCCCATTTGGATGCAACAACGAACTTGGAGCGTCGTTTGACAGAACAAGGCATTTATCCAGCCGTGGATCCGTTGGCCTCTTCTTCTAGCGCGTTAGCACCAGAAATTGTGGGTGATGCCCATTATGAAGTGGCGACAGAAGTTCAAAGAGTTTTGCAACGTTACCGTGAATTACAAGATATTATTGCAATTCTAGGGATGGATGAATTATCAGATCAGGAAAAAGTTTTGGTTTCTCGTGCAAGAAGAATTCAATTTTTCTTATCACAAAATTTCCATGTTGCTGAACAATTTACTGGTCAACCAGGTTCCTATGTACCAGTAACTGAAACCGTGAAGGGTTTTAGAGACATTTTAGATGGAAAATATGATAGTTTACCGGAAGAAGCTTTCCGAAGTGTTGGACGAATTGAAGAAGTAGTCGAAAAAGCGAAACAACTAGGATACTAGACAAGGAGGATGCATGATGGAAAATAAGTTAGTCGTCGATGTAGTAACTCCAAATGGTTTAGTTTACGAGCATAATGCAAAGCTGGTTGTTGCTAGAACCACAGACGGGGAAATCGGTATTTTACCAAAGCATGCACCCATTATTGTTCCATTAGAGATTGACGAAGTGCGCGTAAAACGAATTGATGATGATACGCACGTTGATTGGATCGCTGTAAATGGAGGAATCATGGAAGTTCGTGATGATGTTGTTTCGATTATCGCCGATAGTGCGGAAAGAGAAAGAGATATCGATGTTTCTCGTGCAGAACGAGCAAAACAACAAGCGGAACGTCTAATTGAGGCCGCAAAAGAAAAACAAAATACAGATGAATTGAAACGTGCAACGGTTGCACTTCACCGTGCGATTAATCGGATCAATGTTTCAAAGCATCGCTAGCGGATAAACTCACTAGTAAATTGCGCGGGGAAACTTTTTACCGATAAAACAAGGAAAAACAAAGAAAAGTCTAGAAGGAAAAATAACTTCTGGGCTTTTTCTTTGTCCGAAAGGAAATGATGAAAATAGTAGTAAGGGTTGCAATTCAAAAATTTTACTTTCTATCTTATTGCAAAAAGGGGATAATAGAGGCGGGGAAACAAAGCAGTTTTTTTTAAGCGCGAAGCAATTAAAAAGTGCGGAAATGGCTTCTTTTTTCTAAATTATTTACTTGTGATTAGCAAAGACAAATACAGCAATCGTAAAATTTTATTTATTATTTCAGCAACGACTACTTGGAAAGAAGGATGATTATGGAACGAAGAACGAAAAAGAAAAAAAGTCCTAAACGATGGATCGGTATTATCGGGGGGATTATACTTTTGATTGGAGCAGGTAGTGTTTTTTATGTATGGCAGCAAAGTCAAATAATGAAGCGCAATGAAGCAGCTGTTGCTTCTTTTACAGACTATTTGAAAAAAGAAAAATTTGACAAATTACCAGATGTCTTGGTTGTCAGCCAGTCAGACAAAAAAGTCTATAGCACGAAAAAAATTGTCGAAAAATACCAAAATATTTTTGGTGGGATTGGTGTGTCAAAGCTTTCGATTAAAAATATCAAAATCGCAAAGAAAAGTGGCAAGGAATATACGTTTAGCTATTCATTGACAATGAACACCTCGCTAGGCGAATTGAAAAATTTGCACTACAGCGGTACGATTACTCAAAAGGGGAAAACAGCCAAAATTGTCTGGAAACCAGCCTTGATTTTTCCTAAAATGACGGGAAATGATAAGGTTACGATCTCTGTTGATGCGGCAACTAGAGGCGAAATCGTTGATCGAAATAATACAAAGTTAGCTGAAAATGCGCAGTTACAGCAGTTAGGGATTGTGCCTAGTCAATTAGGAACGGGAGCAGAAAAAACCAAAAATATTAAAGCAATTGCGGATAAATATGAATTAACGGAAGAGGCGATTAACAAAGCGCTCAATCAAACATGGGTGCAGCCTGATTATTTTGTTCCGTTAAAAGTATTGGAAAAAGCAGATGCAGATGTGCCAACAGGTGCTAGTTTTCAAGAAATCACAGGTCGTTACTATCCATTTGGCGAATCTGCTGCCCAGCTAATTGGCTATATTGGCGACGTTACGGCTGATGATATCAAGGCGAATGCGGCGTTGAGCAGTGACAGCAAAGTAGGACGTTCTGGTCTAGAAAAGGCTTTGGATAAAGAATTACGCGGTCAAAATGGTGGGAAATTGGTGATAACTGATGCGCAAGGCAAAGAAAAGCAGGTACTTCAAGAAGTGAAAAAAGAAGACGGACAAACTGTGAAGCTAACGATTGATGCGCTAGTGCAACAAACCGCGTTTCAAGCCCTAGGTAATAAAGCGGGCTCAACGGTTGTGACACAGCCAAAAACAGGTGACTTATTGGCAGCCGTCAGCTCTCCAAGCTATGATCCCAATAAAATGACAAATGGCATTTCACAAGCAGATTATGATGCTTATGAAAAAGATGCATTGCATCCATTCATTAGTCGTTTTGCAACAGGCTATGCTCCGGGCTCTACTTTTAAGTTGATTACTGCAGCTATTGGACTAGATGCAGGTACCTTGGATCCAGCTGAACAGCTCACGATTAATGGTCTTAAATGGCAAAAGGATAGCTCTTGGGGGAGTTATCAAGTCACACGCGTTTCCGATGTTTCACAAGTTAATTTGCAAACGGCACTGGTTTATTCAGATAATATCTATATTGCACAAGAAACATTGCGATTAGGAGAAAAAAAATTCAGAGCAGGTCTAGCTAAATTTATTTTTGGCGAAGCGCTTGATTTACCTATTAGCATGGACGCGGCTAAAATTTCAAATGAAAAAAGCTTTGATTCTGATATTTTATTAGCAGATACGGGTTATGGACAAGGTGAACTATTGATTAACCCCATTCAGCAGGCGACAATGTATTCTGTCTTTGCAAATGATGGAACATTGGTTTATCCGAAGCTGTTAGCTGATAAAGAAACCAAAACCAAGACAGACGTAATCAAAAGTACCAGTGCCCAAACAATTGCGAGTGATATGCAGGCAGTAGTTACAGATTCAAATGGGACAGCTCATTCTTTGAATGCTTTAGGGTTTACGTTAGCAGCTAAAACAGGAACGGCAGAAATTAAAACCAAGCAAGATGAAAAAGGGCAAGAAAATAGCTTTATCGTTGCCTATGATGCAAACAACAAAAATTATTTAATGGTTAGCATGCTCGAAGATCGTGAGGATAATGACTCGGCAACAACACGCGCTGCATCTGTACTAACCTACCTTAACCAAGAATATGGCAATTAGGTGAAAAGGGTCGCAAAAGAGTCGGCGTAATTAGACGAGAAAACATTTCAAGATGGCGGGTAATCTTGAAGTGTTTTTTTGAGCTATTAAATTTCTAACAAAGAAGTATTACATTCATTCAAACATGAATTTTTGAAAAAAAAGTGTGAATATGCTAAAATTAGAATGCACATATTAAGGTTCAGAGAAAGGGGCAAAATTGTGGCAAGCTATGGCATAGAAGCTCTTGTACGTATTTTACTGCACTTACTGTTTATTTATTTAACCTTTACAGCTTTGCAATCATTGAAACTCGAAACGACCTTTAAAAAAGGACATGATAGACAGATTCAACTTTTTTATATCCTGCTTTCGATTGCAGTTGGTTATACCACTAGTTCCTTCTTCTTGGAATGCATGACGCTTATAAAAGGGTTTGTGAGTACCGTATTTACCAATTAATGATGAATTGTTTAACCAATTTTTGACATTGGGTTTTCTTTCTCTTTTTTTATGGTATAATGTTAAAGGTTTGGTAACTTTTTTTGGGGGGAACATAATGGAATATATTCTTGTTCAAGGTGGAAAAAAATTAAATGGATCTGTCAAAATAGAAGGTGCAAAGAATGCGGTTTTACCGATTTTAGCAGCAACTTTACTAGCTGAAGAAGGACAAACTGTTTTAACGAATGTACCGATTCTTTCAGACGTATTCATGATGAATAATGTCATTAGATTTTTAAATACAACGGTTGAATTCAACCAAGCAAAAAATGAAGTAACAGTTGATGCAACCAAAGATCTTTTTGTGGAAGCTCCGTATGAATATGTAAGTAAAATGCGTGCTTCGATTGTCGTGATGGGACCTCTTTTAGCAAGAACGGGTCATGCAAAAGTCGCGATGCCTGGTGGCTGTGCCATTGGAAAAAGACCGACAGATCTACATATAAAGGGATTGCAAGCACTTGGTGCAACAATTAAACAAGAAAATGGTTATATTGAAGCTTTTGCAGATAAATTGGTTGGTGCACGAATCTATCTTGATTTTCCAAGCGTAGGAGCAACGCAAAATATCATGATGGCGGCTGTCAAAGCTGAAGGTATCACGATTATTGAAAATGTTGCGCGTGAACCAGAAATTGTCGATTTAGCGAATGTTTTGAATAAAATGGGCGCAAAAGTTTTTGGTGCTGGAACAGAAACGATGAAGATTGAAGGCGTTAAAAAAATGCATGCAGTTACCCATTCAATTGTCCAAGATCGAATAGAAGCGGGAACTTTCATGGTTGCAGCTGCAATGACTAACGGCAATATTTTGGTTGAAGACGCAATCTTAGAGCACAATCGGCCATTGATTTCTAAATTAAGAGAAATGGGTGCTTCCGTGGAAGAAGAAGAAGCAGGAATCCGTGTGATTGGGACGGATGAGCTAAAAACAACGGATATTAAAACGTTACCGCATCCTGGTTTTCCTACAGACATGCAAGCA
>JAATGB010000182.1 GCA_015654945.1 Lactobacillales bacterium
GAACGCTTTTACGATGTTACTGGCGGTAGTATCAAGTTGGATGGAAAAGATACGCGAGATATGACACGTGAAGAGCTACGAGCACACTTTTCAATGGTTTTACAAGATACATGGCTCTTCACTGGAACGATCTATGACAATCTACATTATGGGAATGAACACGCGTCAGAAGAAGACGTCTATCGGGCAGCCAAAGCCGCCCATGTAGATGACTTTGTCCGTAAATTACCTGACGGCTACCAAACGATTTTAAATGAAGAAGCAAGCAATATTTCTCAAGGACAAAGACAATTATTGACAATTGCCAGAGCGTTCTTAGCAAATCCTGATATATTGATATTAGATGAAGCAACTTCTAGCGTTGATACTCGGACAGAAATTTTGATTCAAAGAGCAATGAATCGCCTGCTCGAAAAACGCACAAGTTTCGTGGTTGCCCATCGTCTATCCACCATTAGAGATGCGGATAATATTATTGTGATGAATCATGGTTCCATTGTTGAAACGGGAAATCATGAAGAACTAATGGCGAAGAATGGCTTTTACGCTGATCTTTATAATAGCCAATTTGCGAACGATGTTGCAATTTAAAAGATAAATCAAAAAAACAAGGCAGAGGGTAGTATTTTTACTACTTTCTGTCTTGTTTAATTTTTTCTAGTGACAAGTTCCTGTGTAATAGCGAGGAGCAGCTGTTTGGTATTCCCACCATTTTTTGGTAGCTTTCGAATCGCTTGTAGAGCGGTATCTGTATATTTTTGTGCCGCTTCTTCCGCTTGCGCTACACCACCTAATTTTCTAACCAACGAATGAACCATTCGCACATCTTCATCGGTCATCTGCTCTTTTTTTTGTAGATAAGGCAACAGCGCAGGTGCGTCTTTTTGTAACGCATAGATCAACGGTAACGAATAAACACCATTCCGAACGTCTAAGAGTACGGGCTTTCCGATATTATCTGCTTGTTGGGTGTAGTCTAAAATATCATCTAAAATTTGAAACGCAATTCCAATATTTTCACCTATTTTCCCACATTTTTTCGCGAATGCTTCGGAAGTACCATTTTCATAGGCGCCAATGAAGCAAGACAACGCGAAAAGCTCTGCTGTTTTGCCCGAAATGTTTTGTAGGTACTGTTTGACGGTCATGTTGGTGTTATAAAGAGAAGCCATTTGTCCCATTTCACCTGTAAGGATTTTTTCCATCCCTGAAACATTGAGCTGGACGCTTTTTAACGAGCTCGCATAAGTTGATAATAATTTGAAACAACACACAAAGAGATAATCGCCAGCGTAGACAGCAGTTTTTTTATCGAAATGAGCTTGGATAGTGGGTAGTCCTCTTCTTAAAGTGGATTCATCAACGACGTCATCATGAATTAGCGAAGCCGTATGCAACATTTCCAGCGAGGCTGCTAAGGCAGTCACTTTTTCAGGATCATTTTGTGAGCCGAATTGTGAAAATAATAAGAGATATGCTGGGCGCAATAATTTACCACCAGCATTGATCATAGTTAAAATAGCTGTAGAAATATCTTTATTTGAAATTTGGATGGAGTGCTCCATTAAATCCAAAACGCTGGTTAATTCGGTGTATAAGGTGGGGTATTTTCCCCACATTGGATGAACGCTCATAAAAGGACTCCTGTTCTTGTTACACTGATTATAAGTGACGAAGCATCGTCACAAGTTTTCATGCCAATGCTGTTTGGTTAGTTCTTCGTAATCTAGTTGAAATTGATGCAAGTTACGGACATGACGCAACAAATAGTTTGCCGCAATTCCGATTGCAATCCCACACAAAATGCCTAAAAAGGAGAGGACCGGTAAATAAAGCATGACGCTCCAAGTCTGAACAATAAAAGAAGCCATTAACAATTGTCCGACATTATGTAAAAAACCGCCAACAGCGCTAATCCCGATGATGCTGACTCTTTTCGGTCCTAAAGTCTTAACGAGTAGCATCCCAAAGTAGCTCAAGAAAGCGCCGCTTGCGCTATAAAGTAACGTTGAAATCGTACCGCCAAGTAAGGTTGTTAAAAAAAGCCGCATAACCATCAATGCAAAACTATCGCGCTTTTTCATCGTAAAGATCGCAATAATCGTGATTAAATTGGCCAGTCCCAGCTTTGCTCCAGGAGCAAAAATAAAAGGAGAGGGAATCATGTTTTCCACGATCCCAATAATTAAACCTTGTGCCGCGAGTAGCGCAATATATACCAATTTTCTTGTTTTATTTTCCATAGATTCCTTGCGTTACATTAGTAAATAACGCTACCATCCTCACTTCCATCAGACGATTGAACGTACAAAATTAAATTGTGAGGCAAACAAACAAGATCTTGCCCGGGTTTTGAAATCCAACCGGCTTTGACGCAAATTTGATCTTTGCAGTTTGATTCTTTGATATGAATCCTTTGTCCTTTGACTTCGATGAGATTTGTATGACCATCTTCATCTTTCCAAGTATAGGTATATGTTTTGGTGTTATCTGTTAAAGTAAATGTTTTGATCACTTTGCCGTCCACTTTTAAGACAGCTTCAATTGTTGCACCTTCTGCTACCTGCTGTGAAAAACCAAATAAAAAGAAAGGCAAAAAAGAAGCTGCGATTAAAAGTAAGATAATAAGGACATCAAAGGGTCGTAAATAACTCTTTCTGACTGATTCTTTCCAATTCATTTTATTTCCTCCGAATCGTTATCAACCGTTCATCCTATTATCTTACAACATTTATCACAACTTCGTAAAATGTTTTTATTTTTTTCCGTAAATAGAGCGCGGTTTGCCGTACCACCAATTTCCCAGAGTTTTTTGGATCCAAGGCATTACCCATTTATCTAAGCCAAATGCGCGTCCAGAACCATTCATTAACGCAAAGGCAACAAAGATAAACCAAATATTTACCCAATAGAACATGCCAGATAAACAAAAAGTTATAACCAAAGCAATGGTTGTTGCACTAGATAACCATGTAAACAATCCAGCAATTAATGCAAGAGCTATACAAACTTCAAAAATCGTCATAAATTTTTGGAAAAATAAAGCAACTTCTTTATTTGGCATCATAAATTGCATAATACTTGAGAACCAATGAGGAATCTTATTAAAAACTAACATCGGTTCTTCACCATAAGCATAGCTCAAACCAAAATGTGCAGCTTTTGCAGTGGTTTCAGCGGCTACTGTTCCAGTCGCTTCAGAACCAGAAGCACCAGTGGTTACTTCTTGCAGCCATGTAAATGGAAAAGCAACCGTATCTGTAAACCATGAACCACTACCAAACCAAGTTCCTGGATGCAAATAGCTTCCATCACCGACGACCTTTTTCATTGCTTCGACTAACCAAACCGAACCATAGAAGACGCGCAACGGCACACTCCATAAAACATTGCTATTTCGTGAGGTATGACCACGCATGACATTTCGTTCATCTTTAATGTGGAAAAATTCGTGTAAAATATATTGGAACATATAATAGCCCGAACGAATATCAAAGAAGTATTTAAGGTTGACGATATGCTTCATTAAGATTGCGAAGAATCCAGCTAAGTGAATTTTATCGAATAACTCCGCTACGCCCCACTTCGAGCCAACTGAAACCATAAAGCCTTGATAATTGCTTTTGAAAGGATGCTTTTCGCTATTGTTGATTGTGGCTAAAATATTTTGGGCAGCTGTATGACCCGTTTGCTCTGCTGCTTGGACAATTTGTGGTGTTGGCTTGTTTGGTGTTTCTTCATAATAAACAAGGTCACCAATAATGTAGATATTTTTATCTTCATATCCTTTTGCTTCCATGTACTCATTCGCAATTAAGCGATTTCCGCGAGCAGATTCAAGTCCAAAATCAGCGGCATCAGAAGTTCCTTTTACACCAGCAGTCCAGATGAGTGTATATGTAGGTAAAATGGATTCATCTTTTAGTTTAATATGTGTTTCTGTTACTTCTACGATTGCAGAGTTTTTCAAAATTTCGACATGTTTTTTATTCAAATAGCGTTCAGCTTTATCAGCATCTTTACGAGAAAGCATGTTTAAGATGGTCGGCATTGCTTCTACTACTTTTAGTGAAATTTCGTTGGCGTCGATTTTATAGTCTTTTGCCAGACGATCTTTCCAATCAACCAATTCGCCAATCATTTCAATTCCAGTAAATCCAGAACCGCAGACGACAAAAGTCAGCATGGCTTTGCGAATTTCAGGATCTGTTTCGATTGCAGCCTTTGCGACTGTTTTTTCAATGTGTTCACGGATGCGAACGGCATTTTCAAAAGACCAAAGAGTAAAACCGTGTTCTTTGACTCCTGGAGTACCGAAATCATTGGGTTCGCCACCCATACCTAAAATCAAGTAATCAAAATCATAAGAACCGTGCTTCGTTTTGACCACTTTATTTTCCTTGTCAATTCGTGTGACAGTATCTGTTACGAGCTCTACATTTTTTTTGCGACAAAACAGGCGTTGTAAATCATATTGAATGGCTGTTGGTTCGACACGACCACCGGCAACTTCGTGAAGTTCGGTCATCATTGTATGATAAGAATTACGGTCAATTAATTTGATGGTATACTCTTGTTTGCTTTTGAGCTTTTTTGCCAAGAACTTTGTTGCTGCAATGCCGCTGTATCCAGCGCCGACAACAACAATATTTTTCTTTTCCATTAATAACTCTCTCCTTTGAAAATCTATAAGTTTGAAAAAAAGTGAACAATATACAAATTCATTATATAATGCAAATCCTATTTTGTCTAATAGAATAAACGGATTCTAAAATAAATTTTTGATTAAATAATCAGATATAAAAGTAATTTTTTTCACATAATCGCTTTCAAAAAAAATTTTTTGTGCTATAATACACATAGTTAGATGATCCAAAAAGTGACTAATTATGGAAAAGGTGGAGATCAAAAGTGAAATTGAAAAAAATAGGTATAGGTATGTTGTCAATGGTATGTGCAGGAATGTTACTCACCGCTTGTGGCGGATCAAAAGACAGCTCAGATAGCACAAAGGAAACAAAAGAAGCAACATCTACAACAAAAGAGGCAGCAGCTGCAACAAAAACAGCTGGTGGTGATTTGCAAGATGGTACATATCAATTAGAAGAAAAAAATTACGAAAATGATTATCGTGCAGTTTTCTCAATTGTGGTAAAAGATGGAAAAATCACAAAGTCAGACTATGACAATGTAAATAAAGACGGCTCATCTAAAACGAAAGACACAGATTACGAAAAGAACATGAAAGCAAAATCAGGTGTTGGACCCGCTGAATATACAAAACAATTGAATGCGGCGTTAGAAAAAGAGCAAGATCCAAGTAATGTCGAAGTCGTAACTGGCGCAACGCATTCTTCCGAATCTTTCCAAAACTACGCACAACAATTAATCCAAGCAGCACAAGCTGGCAAAACGGATAAAATTGAAATTGACAATGGTGCCGATTTACAAGATGGTACTTATAAATTAGAAGAAAAGAACTATTCAAATGGTTACCGCACAGTCTTCTCCATTACAGTTGCAGGTGGCAAAATTACAGAATCAAACTTCGATGCAGTGAATGAAGCGGGTAAATCTAAAACAGTTGATGCCGATTATGAAAAGAATATGAAAGCAAAATCAGGTATTGGACCCGTGGAATACATGAAACAATTGAACGCAGCACTTGTTGAAAAACAAGCTCCTGCTGATGTCGAAGTTGTAACAGGTGCGACACATTCTTCTCACTCATTCATCTTATACGCACAACAATTGATTAATGCAGCTGAAAAAGGAGATACCACAACAATTACAGTTGATAATATGGTGTATTCAGAATAAAATAGAATCAGAAGGATAGAGACAAGTCTTGAATTCAAGGCTTGTTTTTTATCTAAAAAATTTAAAGGATGAAGAAAAAATGAAGAAAAAGAACGCATATTTAGCATTCTTCGTACTAATAGCTATTTTATTTTTTAGCGCGTGCAGCAAAAAAGAGGAAGTCAAGGTGAACAAAGAACCTTATTCAGATCGGCAAACTTTGATGGGAACGTATGTTGAAATTCGTGTATATGATGATGGTAAAAAAGCAACGGTTGCGAAAGCTTTTGCCCGCGTCAAAGAATTGGATAAGGAAATTACCATTAATCAAAAGGGATCAGAGGTTGATGCGATAAATGATGCGGCTGGCGTGAAGCCCGTTAAAGTATCCAAAGATGTCTATACGTTAATCAAAAAAGCTTATGCATACAGTAAAGATTCACGCGGTGGGTTTGATTTGGCAATTGGGTCCATTACTCAGTTATGGCGAATTGGTTTTCCAGATGCGCGCAAGCCCTCACAAGCTGAAATTGATCAACAGCTTAAATATGTCGATTATCGTAAAGTCAAATTGAACGACAAAGAACAAACGGTTTATTTAGAAGAAAAAGGCATGAAAATCGATTTAGGCGCGATTGCTAAAGGATATATTACGGATGAAGTTGTCAAAGTTTTGAAGAAAAATCAAGTGACTACAGCTGTTGTCGATTTAGGTGGGAATGTTTATGTACTGGGGCATAGTCCAAGAGGAGAAGATGCAGATTGGACGGTTGGCATTCAAGATCCAAATAAATCGCGGAACACAGTTTTAGGAACCGTCATAGAAAGAAATAAAACCCTTGTAACTTCTGGTATTTATGAACGCTACTTAGAAGTTGATGGCAAGAAGTACCATCATTTATTTGATTCACGTACGGGTTATCCATTTGACAATGATATTGCCGGTGTGACTATTATTGCCGATAAATCAGTCGATGGTGATGGTTTGTCAACCGCTGTCTTTTCTATGGGCGTGAAAAAAGGCTTGGAATATGTTGAATCCTTAGATGACGTGGACGCAATTTTTGTAACAAAAGCAGACAAGGTTTATATTACCAAAGGAATTAAAGATAATTTTGTCATTGGTAAGGATTCTGGTTATACAATGGGCAATCGAAATAAGTTGAAATGAGGGTGAAAAATGACACCAAAAGTGTTTTTTGAAGTGGTGGAAATTCGTACCAAAGTTGCGAGTGTGATTCCTTTTATTATCGGCGTACTATTTTCACTAACGTTCTTTCAGCAGGTACATATTTGGAAATCTTTGCTATTCTTTGCTGGGATGATCATTTTTGATATGGCGACAACGGCGATTAATAATTATATGGATTTTAAAAAGGCCAAATCAGCCGAATATAAATTTGAAGAAAATATTATTGGAATGGCAGGAATTTCAGACGTGATTGTGCGCAACATGATTTTTGCAATGGTTCTATTCACCCTGTTTGTTGGTGTGATTTTAGCTGTTCAAACGGGTTGGCTATTTTTACTAATGGGTGGTGCGTGTTGTTTCATTGGGATTTTCTATACATTTGGACCAATTCCCCTTTCAAGAATGCCTTTAGGGGAGCTTTTTAGTGGTTTTACGATGGGATTGGGTATCTTTGCCATGACGATTTATTTGAATACCTATGATCTGAAAGCTTTTTATCTAACACTAACCAGAAATAAATTTTTACTGGAAGGGAATCTTTGGAGTGTGCTGGCGATTGTGGTTGCTTCATTACCAATGGTGTTTACGATTGCCAATATTATGCTAGGAAACAATCTACGAGATTTGGATCGAGATATTGAAAATCATCGCTATACACTGGTATTCTATATTGGACGGTCAAAGGGCTTATTGCTTTTCCAATTGTTAAATTATGGCTGTTATCTAATATTTATTATAGGCTTACTAATGAGAATCTATCCTTGGCCGATTATTTTTACCTTTCTATCATTGCCGCTTGTGCATAGAAATGTCCGGCGCTTTTTACAGGAAAGTCCGCAGCCGAAAAGCTTTGGGTATACGATCAAGAATTTGCTTTTACTGAATGGAAGCTATATTCTTGGTTTAGTAATCGGAATTTTAGTTTAAGTTACTTTTCTGTTATGAGGTGATAAATCTTATAATAGAAGAGTTTTTATTTTTAAACCAAAAAGGGTGAAAAATTCACGAAAAAATCGTATAATGGGAGATACTGAAAAGTTGCGACCTTCAAATCGTAGAGACTTCAGAATCTAGAAGAAATGATGGTGATACAAATGGCAGATAACAGCAACACACGTGTCGTGGTCGGAATGAGCGGAGGAGTCGATTCCTCTGTGACGGCGCTGCTATTGAAAGAACAAGGATACGATGTTGTCGGGATCTTTATGAAGAATTGGGATGATACAGATGAAAATGGTGTCTGTACGGCAACCGAAGATTACAAAGACGTTGCTAAAGTAGCCACACAAATCGGCATTCCTTATTATTCGGTAAATTTTGAAAAAGAATATTGGGATCGGGTATTTCAATACTTTTTGGATGAATATACAAGAGGTCGGACACCAAACCCAGATGTGATGTGCAACAAGGAAATTAAATTCAAAGCCTTTTTAGATTATGCGCTCCAATTAGGTGCAGATTATGTGGCGACCGGACACTATGCACAAGTCGAAAAAGATGAAAATGGTGTGGTTCACATGCTTCGTGGTGTGGATCAAAACAAAGACCAAACCTATTTTTTAAGCCAACTTTCGCAAGAACAATTAGCGAAGACACTTTTCCCGCTTGGCGGTATGGAAAAACCAGAAGTACGAGCAATCGCAGAAAAAGCGGGTCTGGCAACGGCCAAAAAGAAAGATTCGACCGGTGTTTGTTTTATTGGTGAAAAGAATTTTAAGAGCTTTTTGAGTAATTATCTTCCAGCTAAAAAAGGCAATATGGTGACAGAAACCGGAGAAATAAAAGGTCAACATGATGGTTTGATGTATTATACAATTGGTCAACGCCAAGGATTAGGAATTGGCGGCGGCGGTGATTCACAAGAACCGTGGTTTGTGATTGGGAAAGATCTTGCGACCAATACACTTTATGTTGGCCAAGGATTTCATCACGAAAGCCTATATGCGACACAGTTAGATGCAAGTGAAATTCATTTTACCACAGCTAGTGAAAAGCCAAAAGAATTTCGGTGTACCGCAAAATTCCGTTATCGTCAACAAGATACAGGTGTAACCGTTCAGTTGAATGATGATCGGACGCAAGCAACGGTTATTTTTGATGAACCCGTGCGCGCCATTACGCCGGGACAAGCAGTGGTTTTTTACGACGAAATGGAATGCCTTGGTGGCGGCATGATCGATGTTGCTTATCAAGAAGACAAAGTTTTGCAATACGTCTAAACAAACGAAGTTACAAAAATAAAAAAGCGACTACTATCAATAAAAAGATTGATAGTAGCCTTTTTTGTACTAACTATTTTTCCATATAGGTTCGAGTTAATGGAATGGATTGATTGCCTGATTTTACTAATAAGTATTGGACAACATCAATATTAGAAGCGGCAAAAGAAGCAGCACAGGCTTGTAAATAGAGATCCCACATACGTGCAAAGCGTTCGCCATAGCGTTCATGGATAATTGGCAATTGTTTTTGGAAATTTGCATCCCATAATTCTAATGTTTTTTGGTAATGCAAGCGTAAGCTTTCTAAATCAATTAGCTGTAAATTATTCTCAGTCATTCTTGAAACAAGCTCTGCAACGCCGGGAACATAGCCGCCAGGGAAGATATATTTGTTAATCCAGCCATTTGTCGCGCCTCCTTGTTGTCGTGAAATTCCGTGAACCAAGGCTGTTCCTTTTGGTTGGAGCAAGTGCTCAATCGTTTGAAAGTATTCAGCCAAATTTTCTGCGCCTACATGTTCAAACATACCGACACTGCTAATATGGTCAAATGCAACATCTTTGACTTCACGATAATCTTTTAACTCAACCGATAATTGATCTTCCAAATGTTCTGCTTTAATTAAATCCGAGACATGAGCATATTGTTCTTCACTTAAAGTAATGCCCGTTGCTTTGACACCATATTCTTTAGCAGCGGTATAAATTAAAGTGCCCCAGCCACAACCGATATCAAGTAAGGTATCGCCAGGTTTCATATTTAATTTGTTAAGAATATGCCGAACTTTATTTAATTGAGCTACTTCAAGTGAATCCTCTGGCGTTTTGAAATAAGCACAAGAGTATGTGAGTGTGTCATCCAGCCAAAGATTATAAAAATCATTACCAATGTCATAGTGAGAATGAATATCTTCTTTTGAAGCTCGTTCGGAGTGAGAAGATTTTGGCAACCATTTTTTTAACGCACTATTGTTTAAAAAGCTAGTCGCTTTTTCATAGGCGGCAATAATTAATTCTTCAATGTTGCCATCAATTTCAATTTTTTTATCCATGTAGGCTTCTCCTAAAGCTAAGGAAGCATTGTGAATAATTTCTTTTGTTGGTATCGGCTCGTGAATCGTGAGAGTATGCGCGGGAGTTCCTTCTCCGTAAACTTCTTCTTTTCCATCCCAATAAATGACTTTCACTGGGATTGCAAATGACCGACTTAGCATTTGTTTGTAAAATGTCTTTTCTAGCATTGTGTTCACTCCTTTTTATCATAACAGTGTAATTTTACTCTTTTTTCATAAAAATTTCATACGAAAAGACCTATTTGAATGAAAGTATTCCTAAATAGCGCCGGAAATGGTAAGCTAGTAAAGAACAGATTTCTTGCACAAAGGTAGGCAAAGCAATAGACTATGTGTATAATCTAAGATGGGAAGTATGAATATGTATCAAGTAATCGAGCTCTATGGAGACAATGAGCCTTGGTGGTTTTTGGATAATTGGCAACAAGATATCCAGCAAGTCAAAGAATTTTCTTCTAAGGAAGAAGCGCGTGTTTATTTCCAACAACAACAGGATCTTTGGGCAAATAAATACCACAATCAAAAGAGTAAAACGCCCTTTTTAGTGGCTTTTTGGGATGACAAGGAAATTCGCTACTGCGATGATTGTGAAGATGATTTACAACAATATCATGGATTGATGCTTTTGAAAGCAGGAAAAATGATTTCAGAAGACGGAAAGGATAGCAATGAAACAACTTATTATCACGGAGAAGCCAAGTGTTGCCAGAGATCTAGCCAAAGTACTAGGTGCAACACAAAAAAATAAAACATATATAGAAGGGCCAAAGGTGGTTATTACATGGGCATTAGGACATTTATTAAGCCTTAAAATGCCAGAAGATTATCACAAAGAATGGTCAGAATGGCAAATGGAAACTTTACCAATGATCCCACAAAAGATTGGGATCAAACCACTACCAAAAACAGGACATCAGCTTAAGGCCATTAGCCAGTTAGCGAAAAGAAAAGATATTAGCGAAGCAATAATTGCAACCGATGCCGGTCGTGAAGGAGAATTAGTTGCCCGCTGGATTTTGGAATATGTGCGTTTTACCAAACCAGTTAAACGCTTATGGATCTCCTCGCAAACTGAAAAAGCAATTAAAGAGGGCTTTCGTCAATTAAAACCGAGCACGCAGTATGATAACTTGTATCAATCAGCGTTAGCTAGAGCAGAAGCAGATTGGCTTATCGGTTTAAATGTAACGAGAGCACTAACCGTAAAATACCGCGACAGTTTGTCAGCTGGTCGTGTGCAAACACCAACGCTGGCCTTTGTTCGGCAGCAAGAAAAGCAAATTGAAACATTTCGCCCGGAACATTATTTTAGTTTGGCTCTTTCCTATCAACAACAAGATGGCAAACTGCAAACCAAAAACCCGCGCCAATATAAAGAGCGTGCTGACGTCGAAGCTTATGTGGAAAAGCTAAAGAAGCAAACCGCACAAGTCATTTCGATCACTGAAAAGCGCAAAATTGAGCCTGCTCCACTGCCTTATGATTTAACGGAAATACAGCGAGAAGCGAATCAACGTTACCAATATTCAGCGAAAAAGACGCTTTCAATCATCCAAAATTTGTACGAAATCCACAAAATTGTGACCTATCCACGGACGGATTCAAAATACTTAACCACGGATATGAAACAAACGATGAAAGAACGTCTGCAAGCCATTGTTTCATTTGAGCCAGAAGCGAAGAAATACGTGAAAAATAATGGCCAAGTCAAACAGCAAAAAGTTTTCCAAAATGATAAAGTAACGGATCACCATGGTTTAATCCCCACGGAGCAAGCACCAAGGATTGAAAAGTTGGAAAATGATGAAGTTAAAATTTATCAATTAATTGTGCAACGTTTCTTAGGACTATTTGCAGAGCCGCATATTACGAACAACCAAACAGTCGATGTTCAAGTTGGCGAAGCACACTTTCTTTTCAAGCAGGCGACTGTGGAGGAAAGCGGTTGGAAAAAAGAAAAAGCGCAGGAACAGACAGCCATCGCTTGGCAAAAAGGACAAGTTATTCCGCCACAATTTAAAATCAATAAGGAATTGACGACGCCACCAAGCCCGTTGTCAGAAGCAACTTTGCTAGGTCAAATGGAAAAATACAATTTGGGAACCCCTGCAACTAGAGCAGAAATCATTGAAAAATTAATTAAATCAGAATTAATGGAAAGAACGAATGGACGACTAACAGTCACACCAAAGGGAAAACAATTATTAGAGCTGGTCAATCCCTCACTCGTTTCACCAGAATTAACCGCAAAATGGGAAACTTCATTAGAAGAAATTGCCAAAGGGAAACGCAATGCCCAAAAATTTGTAGCGGAAATCGAACAAGATGCCAAAAGATTAGTTCAAGAAATTAAACGGAGTACCAAAACCTATCAAGATTTTGCAATTACCCAAAAGAAATGTCCAGAGTGTGGGGAACCATTAAAGGAAAAAAATACCAAAGATGGTAAAATTTATGTGTGCATCAGTCCATCGTGTAGCTACAAGCGGCGAAAGGATCCCAAAATGTCCAATCATCGTTGCCCTCAATGCCACAAGAAAATGGAAATTCACGAAGGCAAAAGCGGTGCCTACTTTAAATGTAAATTCTGTATGATTACTGAAAAGCTGCAAAATAAAAATGAACGCAAACAAAAAGTCAATAAACACGAAGAAAAACAATTGCTGAAAAAATATAGTAAATCTGTCGAACCAGAAGAAAGCCCATTAGCAATGGCGTTAAAAGCGGCAATGGCAAAAGAAAATTAAGCGGCTGTGGGGCAAAATCCCCCGGCTTTTTTTCTGAATTATATTTTGTGTAAATTTAGTTTGTTAGTAGAAGCTAGCCACTAGTTTTAAGAGCGGAAATCTAGCTTTATTTGTAGTATAATGAAAGAGAATGAAATGAGGGATGAGAAAGAATGGCGAAAAAGAAAAAAAAGAAACAGACAAAAGCCGCAAAGCAAAAACGTGAATATCATACATTTTTACTGATGGGAATTGTTCTCCTTTTGTTTGGTATTTTTGGTCTTCTAAAATTAGGACTTTTAGGAATATTAATGGCCAATGTTTTTCGCTTTTTAGTTGGAGATACCTATCCAGTATTGGCTGTGGTGTTACTATTATACGGAATTTTATTGATTATTCTGGGAAAAGAACCCAAATTTAAGAAAAAGCGGTTATGGATTGGTGGGTTAGTATTTTACCTGGGCTTGCTGCTGTTTCTTCATGCGCGTTTATTTTCTGGCGTGGAAGGCAACTATCTATCGTTGACATGGCAAAAATTATTCACAGATATCCGTGGAAATGTCGTTTCTCAAGCAGTAGGCGGAGGGATGATTGGCGGCTTGATTTATTCGGCAACTCATTTTTTGGTTTCCCAACTGGGTTCGTATATTCTTGCGTTTCTGTTCTTGTTTGTCGGCTTGTTTTTAGCGAGCAATTTAAAATGGTCGCAAGCAATTCAATGGTTGGATCATACAGTGGGCAAATGGAAAGAAAAAAATCGTGCAAATCAAGAATTACGACAACAGCGAAAACAAGAAAAAGCAGCGCAGCAAAAAATTGCCACAGAACAAGCAGCACAAGCAGAACAAGAAGCTGCTGAAAAAAATAATGTCCGTCCGTTCACACCAGGTGAAAAATTAGCAAAATCTGAAATTCATGAGCAAGCTGAAATAACGGGACAAGAAGCAGAGCAATTAAAGCTAGAAATTGACAGTTATCAAAATAAATATGAAATGAAGCAAGAAAAAACGCATGAGAAAGAACAAGAAGCAGAGGATTTAACGGATGAAGAGCTAGATTTTGAAATTCCAGAAGAAGCCGAAGATCGTGATTATCAATTACCATCCTCGTCTTTGTTAAATGAAATACCATTAACCGATCAAAGCGGTGAATACCAATCTATTGAAAAAAATGTGCATGTTTTGGAAAAAACATTTAAAAGCTTTGGTGTGGATGCGAAAGTCGTCCGCGCAAGCCTAGGTCCTTCCGTGACAAAATATGAAATTCAACCGGCTGTTGGTGTCAAGGTCAGTAAAATTGTTAATCTAACCGATGATTTAGCACTTGCTTTAGCTGCTAAAGATATTCGGATGGAAGCCCCCATTCCAGGGAAATCTTTGATTGGGATTGAAGTTCCCAACGGGACTGTTAGTACCGTTTCGTTTCGTGATATCGTTGAGGCACAATCACCCCATCCAGATAAATTATTAGAAGTTCCTTTAGGGCGTGATATTTCAGGTTCGGTGATTTCTGCAGATCTTAGTAAAATGCCTCATATGCTGATTGCGGGATCAACAGGAAGCGGAAAATCGGTTTGTATTAATGGGATTATTACAAGCATTTTAATGAACGCGAAGCCAAATGAAGTCAAGTTGATGATGGTCGATCCCAAAATGGTCGAATTGAATGTTTACAATGGTATTCCTCATTTATTGACACCAGTTGTCACGAATCCTCGTCGCGCGGCGCAAGCCCTACAGAAGGTCGTCCAAGAAATGGAAAGGCGCTATGAACTTTTTGCTGGAACGGCTGTTCGAAATATCACTGGCTATAATGAATTTATTATCCGCAAAAATATGGAAGATGGCGAAAACCGACCAATTCTGCCGTTTATTGTCGTAGTTGTCGATGAGTTAGCCGACTTAATGATGGTCGCAAGTAATGAAGTAGAAGATGCGATTACTCGTTTGGCGCAAATGGCACGTGCAGCGGGAATCCATATGATTTTAGCAACACAACGCCCAAGTGTCGATGTGATTACTGGAATTATTAAAGCAAATGTCCCTTCACGGATTGCCTTTGCAGTCTCAAGCGGCACAGATTCTCGGACCATTATTGATAGCAATGGTGCTGAGAAATTATTAGGTCGTGGCGATATGCTTTTCTTACCAATGGGCGAAAATAAACCGATTCGCGTTCAAGGTGCCTTTATTTCCGATCAAGAAGTCGAAAGAGTTGTGGAATATATCACGAATCAACAAGGTGCGGATTACCAAGAAAGTATGATGCCTGCGGAAGAAAAAGAAATCGGTGTGGAAAGTTCACAGGATGATTTTTATGAAGATGCGCTTCTATTAATCGTGGAAATGCAGACAGCAAGTATTTCGCTGTTGCAACGCCGTTTCAGGATTGGCTACAATCGAGCAGCACGCTTGATTGATGAGATGGAAATGAACGGGATAATTGGCCCTTCAGAAGGAAGTAAACCAAGAAAAGTTTTATTACAACAACTTCCTTCAAATGAACCTAGTGATGGAGAAGAATGAAATAGTGAAAAGTAAAATCTAAATGGAGTGAAACGAGGCTTGTAAGCTTTGTTTCGCTTTTTTTATAAGCTTTGCTTATTTTAAGCGGCACTCCTGTGTAATTCACTGGCAATTAATTCCAAAAGTGCCACAAGTCTGGCAAGAAATTCCGCTTAAATAATTCACCAATCGCGTTATACTAAAAATGTAAATGAAATCAAAGAGAATTTGGAGGGAGAAAAGGAATGTCAGAGAAATTGATTGTCGCGATTCCTTCTTGCTCGGTTGGAATTGCACATACCTATATGGCTGCTGAAAATTTGGAAAAAACCGGAGAAGCGATGGGAATCAAAGTCAAGGTAGAAATCCTTTATTTCAATTACAACGTTGGCTCATCAAATTGAATGGGGAAATGGACAAGTTCAGCTTGTGTTCTTATTGGGATTAAAAAATCTGATTTGGGAAATCCTGAGATGAAAAAATTCTTTTCATTGGTGCACCATTTAGTAGAAAATCAAACAGCCCTTTTTGATGTATTAAAAGAGCAAAATTCTCTAGAACTTTTAAACAAATTATCACATTATTAAATCCAAGCAAAAAACGAGCCTGAGACGCAAGTTCCAAGCTCGTTTTTTCTTTCTAATAGAATAAAGGGGTTTATACAAGGTAAATATTATTTGATTTTGAAGTCTATTTTGAAGCCATTTTGGAATTTTGTTTCAAAATCAAATTTCTTAAAGTTC
>JAATGB010000153.1 GCA_015654945.1 Lactobacillales bacterium
AAAAAATGATTTTGTGAATCAATTAGTTGCAAAATGGCCAGAAAAAACATACGTCGTAGGTGATTGTAATCATGTCGGTACCGTAAGAAGTGCAAATTTCGATGCGTTTAATGTTGCGGTTGAAATTTAAGCAATAACCTGTAAAGAGATATCCTAAAAATTTAATTTTCCGGAGTGGAGCAATCCACTCCTTTTTTTCGTTGATGTTGCTTGTTTATTTATAAAAAAAAGCAGAATTTAAGCAGTTTTTTTGCTAAACGACCGGCTTTATAATGTATTTTCGTGACTCATTTTTGTTGGAAAAAGAAGAGGTGATTATTTCATGGTGAAGTTGGCTTTATTTTCTAAAAAGAGTTCCGTCAAAAGTGTCCTATTCTACTTAAATTGTTCGTAGATTGTCTTTTAGCTAGACTTAAAAATGATGAAACTCTACGTAAGAACAAAAATGTAAGTGACATTTTGATGTGAACGGAGCTGGGAAAGCGCGCTTAAAATTAACGAAAAATGAGAAAATGATTAAAAAATAAGTTGTAAAGTTCTGAAAATTCTGCTATCATCTAAATTAATTCTTTATATGAAAAAATATTTCTTATAATGAAAAAAGGAGGAGCGGCATGAAAAAAAATTTAGTAAAGTCTTTATTGTTGGGTTGTCTGATTTTCGTACTTGCAGCTTGTGGTGGAAAGTCTTCAGATAAAACAACAACAAAAAGTTCGGATGGGGGCGAATTGCGCATTGCGCTTTCTTCCAGTATTGCGACATTAGATCCGATTTCCTATACGGCTGTCTATGAATCAAATATCATGCGCAGTATTTTTGATACGTTGGTCACTTATAATGATGATCTAACGGAAATTGTGCCAAGCTTGGCAACATCCTGGAAAGTCTCAGATGATATGAAAACTTATACCTTTGAATTAAGAGATGATGTGAAATTCCAAGCAGGAAAATATCAAGATGGACGGTTGATGACGGCAACGGATGTAAAGTATTCTTTAGAACGCTCGCTGAATGAGTCCTCAATGAATCGGATCCGAAATGTAAAAAAAATTACGGCTACAAGTGATACGGAGTTAACCATTGAATTAGAAACACCATATGCAGCATTTTTAGCCATGTTGACAGATACTGGAAATGCGATTGTTCCCAAAGAAGAAGTCGAAGGTTGGGGAGATGAATTTGCGCAACATCCAGTTGGGACAGGTCCCTATGCTTTTTCGAAATGGGTAACAGATGATTATGTTAAATTGGTAAAAAATGATGATTATTGGCAAGCAAAACCGAAATTAGATAGTGTGAAATTTACCTTTATTACAGATACGAACATGATGGGAAATGCTCTTCAATCAGGAGATATTGACATTGCAACGAATATCAGTGGACAAAATGTGAAGTTAATTAAGAAAAATAAGTCCTTAACTTTGTCACAATCGGATGGACTATCAATTGGCTATCTGGCTTTTAATATGAAATCAGGTCCAACCAAAGAACTGAAAGTACGCCAAGCGATGAGCTTAGCGCTAGATCGTACGGAACTAGTAAATGGTGTCTACAAATATGGAGAAGCGACGGAAGCCTATCTGCCGTTACCGAAAGCTTCGTGGGGATACAGTAAAGAAGTTGCCCAAACAGTGAAGGATTCAAGTGGTCCTGATATTAGTGCTGCAAAAGCCTTATTAAAAGAAGCAGGGTATAGTGATGGTTTCGATATCGATCTTTATGTCACCGAAGCACGGGTAGCTGCTGCCACGATTTTCCAAGCACAAATGGAAAAAATTGGGATAAACGTGTCCATCAAGTCTGTTGAATGGGGCACATTCAGTGATACAGTCGCAAGTGGAAAAGCGTCCATGTATATTATGGGCTGGAGCTGGTATCCAGATCCCGATTTCTTCTTGTATCAAATGCTTGATTCCAATCAAATTGGTGCGTTAGGTAACGGGGGCGGCTACAGTAATCCTAAAGTCGATGCATTACTAGCCCAAGCAACAAGTGAAACCTCGGATCAAACCAAACGAACACAAATTTATGAAGAAGCCTTGCAATTAATTACCGCTGATATTCCGCATCTCGATCTTTATGACCAAGACATTATCTTTGGCTTAAGTGATAAAGTGACCGGTTTTAAACCGCGTGCGGATGGCACAATTGTTTTAGTAAGTGACACAACCAATGTTGGATTAACGGAATAAATAACCAAACATGAATGAAGGTGAACCGTTTGTTAAAATATACAGCAAAACGAATCGTTGATTTAATTCCGACTTTATTTCTTGTGGCAGTGATTATCTTTATGATCACCAGAATGATTCCTGGTGATCCTGCAAGCACGATGCTGGGTCCGCAAGCAAGTGTGAAAGAAATCAATAATCTACGTGAACAAATGGGATTGAATGAGCCGAAGCTGCACCAGTTTATTGAGTACCTCAAGGATTTAGTGCATTTGAATGTCGGCTATTCCTATGTGTACAAACGACCAGTTGTTGATTTAATCATGGAACGTTTCCCCAACACCATTATTTTAACCTTGTTCGCATTGGTCATCTCTTTAGTGGTGGGTGTGACGGCCGGCATTATTTCTGCTGTAAAAAAAGGCACATGGTGGGATTATGTCTTTACCATTTTGTCATTAGTTGGGGTTTCGGTACCGGTCTTTTGGTTAGGAATTATGCTTGTTCTATTTTTTAGCGTCGAGCTTGGCTGGTTCCCTTCTACAGGAATGGGCGATATTTCACTGGGCTTTTCCGATTATTTCAGTCATTTAATTTTGCCAGGTGTGACACTTGCAACCATTCCAATGGCCACTTTTTCCAGAATCACACGATCAAGTATGCTGGAAGTTTTGGAACAAAATTATATAAAAACTGCTAAAGCAAAGGGTTTACAAGCACGCTGGATTATTTGTAAGCATGCGCTGAAAAACGCGATGACGCCAATTTTAACGGTCTTAGGCATGCAGGTTTCATCGATGCTGGGTGGCGCAGTTTTAACGGAAACAATTTATAGCTGGCCGGGGATGGGCAGATTAATTGTCGATGCGATTAATAAGCGTGATTTTGTTGTCGTCCAAGGCACGGTTTTGTTTTTGGCCTTACTCTTTGTTTTAGTTAATTTGGCTATTGATTTGTTATACAAGGTTGTAAATCCGAAGATTAGTCTTGGAAAGGTGGCGAAATAAGATGGAAACCACTGAAAAAACGCCTAGTCTAGTAAAAATGTTTCTTAAAAAAATGCTTCAAAATAAGTTAGCTTGTTTTGGTTTACTCATGATTTTTCTGATTGTGGTGCTCGCTATTTTTGCCCCTTTGATTGCGACACATCAGCCAAATGTAATGGATACAGGTGCGACGCTCTTAGGTCCAGGACAAGATGGACATTTATTAGGAACAGATAATTACGGCAGAGATCTTTTTAGCAGAATCGTGTATGGCTCCAGAATTTCACTGATTGTGGGCTTGGGTGCTGTGGCAGTGGGCTCCGTAATTGGTATTTTATTAGGTCTCGTCGCTGGCTACTTTGGCGGTTGGTTGGATTCAATCATTATGCGTTTTATGGATGCACTTGCCGCTTTTCCCTTTATTCTGTTGGCGATTACCTTAATGACAGTATTAGGTACGGGTTTGATTAATGTGATCATTGCAGTTGGAATTGGAAATGTTCCGGGATTTGCGCGAATGATTCGGGGCCAAGTATTAAGCGTAAAAGAAGAGCTGTTTATTGAAGTCACCAATTCATTAGGTGCGAAGCAAGCACGAATTATTTTCATACATATTTTACCCAATTGTTTAACGCCGATTATTGTTTATGCGACGATGAATGTCGCGGGGGCCATTATTTCTGAAGCTGCTTTGAGTTTTCTTGGTTTGGGCATTCAGGCGCCAACGGCCTCGTGGGGGAATATTTTGAAGGAAGGAAAAGATTATCTGATAGTCGCGCCGCATATTGCCATTTTTTCTGGCATGTTCATTTTATTATCTGTTTTAGGCTTGAATCTTTTTGGGGACGGGTTAAGAGATGCGCTAGATCCAAAAACAAGAGCGTAAGAAAGGGAGGAAGAGCGATGAGTGATGACAGCAATCTTTTATCTGTTAAGGATCTTTCCATTGATTTTTTGCAAGAAAAAACAGCCGTACGAGCAGTAGATCAGGTAAGCTTCGATGTCAAAAAAGGAGAAGTTTTAGGTATTGTTGGGGAATCTGGTTCTGGTAAAAGTGTGACGGTGACTTCTATTTTGAAGCTTCTTCCTGAAAATGCGCGGTACACAGAAGGGAGCATTTCATTCAAGTCGGAAGAGCTGCTGTCAATGAAAGAAAAACAGCTGCGAAAATTGCGCGGAAATGAAATTTCAATGATTTTTCAAGATCCGATGACGAGCTTGAATCCCGTTTTTACGGTAGAGAATCAATTAGTAGAAGCAATTCGTCTACATGCGAAGCTTTCGCGAAAAAAAGCACGTCAAGAAGCGATTCGGTTGTTACAAATTGTGGGCATTCAAGAACCAGAAAAGAGAATCAAGCTGTATCCCCATGAATTTTCAGGAGGAATGAGACAGCGGGTAATGATTGCAATGGCAATTTCATCTTCGCCTTCCTTGTTAATCGCGGACGAACCGACAACTGCATTAGATGTTACCGTTCAAAAGCAGATCATTGATTTGTTAAAAGAATTACAGCAGAAAATTAATACGAGTATCATTTTTATTACCCATGATTTAGAAGTGGTGGCAGATTTGGCCGATCGTCTTTTGATTATGTATGGTGGACAAATTGTAGAAAGTGGTCCAGCAAAAACGATCTTCGCTAATCCGCTGCATCCGTATACGCGTTTGTTGATTGAAGCCATTCCTCACGGAAATAAAAAAAGTGGTCGTTTACCGACGATTGAAGGCAATGTTCCTTCCTTGTCAGAAATTCCGCAAGATGTCTGCCGCTTTAAAGAGCGTATTCCCTGGATTCCGGATCAAGCCCATGAAATCAATCCAAAGTTAAGAGAAGTGGAGCCAGAGCATTTTGTTCGCTGCACCTGTTACAAACACTTTTGGATGAAAGAGGCGCATGAAAAAAAGTAAAGGAGCAAAGGCTATGGAATCAGCAATATTACTTGAAACACAAGATCTTGAAAAAAACTATACGCTTAAGAAAAAGACGCTTTTTGGTAAAAAGGCAGAAGTTTTGCAAGCTGTAAATAAAGTTTCCTTAGCGATTCATCAGGGAGAAACATTGGGGATTGTGGGGGAATCAGGCTGTGGTAAGTCGACTTTTGCACGCTTAATTACACGACTGATCGCGCCATCCGGCGGAAAAGTTTTTTTTGATCAAAAGGAAATTACAGCGATGGCTCAACCAGAAGTTCGTTCTTTGCGAAAAGACATTCAAATGATCTTTCAGGATCCGTACGCTTCTTTAGATCCGCGTAAACGTGTACTAGCAATTTTAACCGAACCATTAGAGATTCATGGAATCAAAACAGCAAAAGAACGACGCGAACTTGCGTATGAAATGCTGGAAAAAGTGGGTTTGCAACGGGAACATGCTTCCCGTTTTCCACATGAATTTTCTGGGGGACAATGTCAGCGAATCAATATTGCCCGCGCACTGATCTTACGACCGCGACTGGTTATTTGTGACGAGCCGGTTTCGGCTTTGGATGTGTCCATTCAGGCACAGGTACTAAACTTATTATTGGATCTTCAAGAAGAGTTTCACTTAACTTATGTTTTTATTTCTCATGATCTAAATGTGGTCCGTTATTTTTGCGATCGAATTGCCGTGATGTATAAAGGTGAAATTGTTGAATCTGGCGACGCTGAGACGATTTATCAGGCGCCCGTACATGACTATACAAAAAAATTATTACAAGCAATACCAAAAAGTATCGAATCAAATGAGGAGTGAAGGGATGTTTAATAAAGAAGAATTAAGCAAATTAATCGATGAAAATCGCAGCGAGTTTTTAAATTTAACGGCAAAGCTACTTCAAATTCCCAGTGAAAATCCCGCAGGAAATACACGCGCGATTACAGAATTTATCGTGGACTACTTGAAAAAGAATGACATTGAACCCACTACCTATGAACCCGATCCGGATCGGTTCAATATTCTTGCTTCCATTGGCCCAAAAACAGGAAAGAAGCTCGTTTATTGTGGGCATTCTGATACTGTTCCGGTAGGCGACTTAACGAAATGGGATTTTTCACCTTTTTCGGGTGACATAGAAGAAGGCTACCTTTTAGGACGTGGAGCAAGTGATATGAAAGCTGGCTTGTCGGGCCTTATCTTTTCAATGGTTTTGCTCCAGCGCTATGAAGTTCCTTTAGCAGGCGAGCTGGTTCTAGCAATTGTACCAGATGAAGAAAGTGGAGGAGATTTTGGTGTTCCGTGGTTACTGGAACAAGGATTGGTGACCGGGGATGGTTGTTTAATTGCCGAACCATCAAGTGAATTGAATCCCACGATTGGTCAAAAAGGCTCCTGTTGGTTTGAGCTGACCGTTAATGGTACACCAGGTCATGGAAGTCTTGCTCCCTTTGTCGGGAAAAATGCGATTGTGGATGCAATAAAGGCGATTGAATGTATTCGTACGGTCACAGATTTAGAGATTAAAGCGCCCAGCGACTTGACCGAGCTACTCGCAGTTTCGAATGCGTATTTGCTCGAAAATGAACGGGCAGAAACGAAAGGCATTTTTGAAAAAATTACGTGCAATATTGGAACGATTAAAGGTGGAACAAGTGCGAATGTTGTTGCAGATAAATGTGTCGTTCAAGTCGATTGCCGCTTGCCGTTTGGTACGACGAATGAAGCGGTTATGACTCATATTCGCAACATGCTGGATCAACTGGCGATTGATTACACCATTGAAAGCTTTGGCTTTAAGAGCTCGGCAAACTATACGCCGGCAAACCATCCAATTTGTCGTTCGATTGTCGATAATATTCGCTATGTTTTGGACAAACCAGCATATGGTGTTTTGCAATGGGCCAGTAGTGATGCGCGTCATTTCCGGGCACATCAGATTCCTGTTTTACAGTACGGACCAGCAGAATTAGACACGATTCATGGGTTTAATGAAAAGGTCAGTGTGGAACAGGTCCTAAATTGCGGCAAAGTATACACGTTAGCTGCTGTTGATTTCTTGAATACATAATAATTTAGGAGGGGTAAAATGACTGCTGCTGAACTGGAGGATCTGATTGATCTAAAAACAATTAGCACACCCGTGTATCATCCGCTCGGCAACCAATTTTTATATGTCGAGAATGGAATTGAAACAAAAACCAAGAAATATTATGCATCGATTTATTCTTATGATGTCGTTAGCAAAGAAAGTGTTTGCCTCGTTACCGGTGCTAGAAATACGTTACCTGTATGGAACAAAGAAGGTTCTGCTTTTTTGTTTCTTTCAGATAAAACGGGTCACAACCAAGTGTATGTTTACGAATTACAAACGCAACAAATAAAAAAGGTAACGACTGAGTTCTTTGCTGTCAAGCAAGTGGTATGGCATCCAGATAGCCGACAATTTTTTTATTTAACAACAAGGAAAAAGACGCAAAATCCTCGCACAGATGTCTTTATGACAGAATCTATTGACTATTTAGCAAATGGTCAAGGCTTGATTTCAGCAGACCAGTTTTCGGTTCTTTGTACAGCCACTCTTGATGGGCGGCATTCCAAAGAGCTCACGACTTATTCTTTGGGCTATGGATTAAAAAATGTGCTAACAGTCTCTGCCGATGGACAATTTATCATTTATGAAAAACGTCTTTCTGACGATCCATTCAACCAAGATTCGGGTTTGTTTCGTATGAATCTGGCAACGTATCAAGAAGAACAGCTCTCAAAAGAATTCAAGCAAGGAATGTTTGGTGAACCGACGATTTCAGAAGGTGGGAGATATATCGGTACGATTGGCTCTTCTATTAGTTACCATACAAGTAATCAATTAGATTTGTATGTCTATGATTTGAAGCAGCAGTTGCTAAATTGTTTAACCGCAAATTTTGATGCGCAAATCAGTGATTTTTCGGTCAGTGATAGTAAACCGGCAACGACGAATGCCTTATTACAATGGTCGAATGCGTTAAAATGTTTTTTCACATTAGTGTCGAAAGAAGGAACCGTTCGTCTCTATCGCTTTTCAGTCGAAGGAGAATGGGAAGAATATGCAACCTTAGGTCCCAGTGTGTATGACTTTGCGCTGCATCCGACAAAACCGGAGCTGCTCGCCTGCATTAGCTCACCAGAATGTCCCTCTCGCGTGGTTCAATTTGATCTTTTAGCAAGAAATGAGCGCGACTTGTTCAATCCAAATGATCGGTTATTCTCACAGACTCGTTTTGCACCTTATCAAAAATTTGAAACGACAGCGGAGGATGGGGGTCGTATACCGGGATACTTGGTTTTCCCTTCCAATTTTTCACAGGAAAAAAGCTATCCGCTGATCGTGAATCTTCACGGTGGACCTTATGCCATGCATGCAGAAATTTTCCATCATGAAATTCAGTGTATGGCAGCTGCGGACTATTTTGTTTTGCTATTGAATCCTCGCGGAAGCTTTGGTTACGGACAAGCGCATTTGAAAGGGGTGGTTGGCAAATACGGGGAAGGAGATTATACGGATATCATGACAGCCGTCGAACAAGTGGTTACAGATCAAACTGCGATCGATTCAGAACGTTTATTTGTGACTGGCGGAAGCTATGGTGGCTTTATGGTCAACTGGATTGTCACGCAAACCAATCGATTTAAAGCAGCAATTACGCAACGATCCATGTCGAACTTTGTAAGTATGATCGGAACCAGCGATATTGGCTACTATTTCTTTGTTGAAGAGACTGACGCAGATATTTTGACTCCTGATAAATTATGGGAAAAGTCACCATTGGCTTATGTTGAACAAGTGAATACCCCAATATTAGTGATGCATTCGGAGGAAGATTTTCGTTGCCCGATGGAGCAAGCAGAGCAGTGGTATCGAGCTTTGCGTTATCAAAAAAAAGAAGCGAAATTTATTCGCTTCGCACATGCTAATCATGAGCTTTCCCGAAGTGGAGATCCAGCACTGAGGATCATTCGGTTACAAGAAATGCTGGCATGGTTTCATCGTTTTGCTGAAATTAGTTGACTTGATCAATTTTTTCTTTAAAAAAGCGATAGGCATTTAGATTTAAATCGTTTTCAGTTAAAAGTGCCGAGATTTGATTTGCCGTCATTTTAACCAACTGACCCAGCGGATCCACATCTTCTTCCTTTGTGCGATAGATAGGCTTAGCAATCGCGAGTGATCCGATAATGGTTTCCCTTGTGAAAATTGGTGCCGCAATCGCAACAATATCTGGTGTAACAATTTCATGGCTCACGCACCAGCCTTGGCTTTTAGTTTGTTTCAAGATCTCTGTCAGTGAATTTTTTGATAGCTTTCCGGGGTCTCGGACTTCAGCAAACGGTTTTTCAAGCACGCTTTGAATGAGCGCCTGATCTAAGTACGCTAGAATCGCCCAGTAAGAAGCACCAGAGTACAGAGGCATTGATTTATTTAAAGGAACAGCGAAGCTGACTTTATTTTCGGGCTCAAACGCATCTACAGTGGTTGCTTCAAGGTGATCCAATTTAACCAAATAAACGGATTCACCGGTTTCTTTCATAAGATTATTTAAAAAAGGTTGAATCAAAGTTGCAACGTTATATTTATCATAGGCAAGGTAACTAAATAAAGCAAGTGCAGGACCTACTTCATATTGCTTGGTGTTATTTATTTTAATGAGATAGCGATTTTGAACAAACGTTTCCAATATTCGATAAACAGCTGTTTGATTTAGCTCAAGTTTATCGGCAACTTCACGAACAGTCCATTGTTGCTTTTCCTTCGTAAAAAGGTTCAGGACACGAAGTGACTGATTAAGTGTTTTTAACATACAAAACCTCCGTTCTACCTATAGATTAGTCGATGCGAAAGCATTTGTCAACGAACGGATAACCAAAAAAGAGTAGATTTTGTGTACATGATTTTTGAAAAGGAGGAAAAATAATGGTCTTAAAACAAGTCATAGAAACAATCGATACAATTGATTCCGCAAATGTCACTGGCGCCAAGGTTGCTGAGCTATTTAAAAAGTACGCGAAGGTAACTGTTGAGCTGCATAAAGTAACAGGCGAGGTCGGTTTTACGGAATTTGTAAAAATCACCATCCCCGGAAAAAACGGGAAGATAAACCAAGGTTCTATGCCGACGCTTGGTCTCGTTGGAAGATTAGGCGGTATTGGGGCACGTCCTTCACGAATTGGTATGGTTTCAGATGCTGATGGGGCTATTGCAGTAATTGCTGCTGCATTGAAATTATGCGATATGCAGGAAAAAGGTGATTATTTAGATGGCGATGTGATTGTTTCGACCCATATTTGCCCAGATGCGCCAACTGAACCGCACGAACCAGTTGATTTTATGGGCTCTCCTGTGGATATCTTAACCATGAACCAGTATGAAGTAACAGCTGAAATGGCGGCGATTTTATCTGTGGATACCACGAAAGGAAATAACCTTATTAATCATAAAGGGATAGCGATTTCTCCAACTGTAAAAGAAGGCTATATCTTAAAAGTCAGCAGTGATTTGGTTCGTTTATTAGAGATGTCAACGGGAATTCCCGCTAAAACATTTCCGATTACGATGCAAGATATTACGCCGTACGGCAACGATGTGTACCATATTAATTCTATTTTACAGCCAGCTGTTGCGACCGATGCGCCTGTCGTAGGAGTAGCGATTACCACCGAAAGCGTGGTTCCTGGCTGTGGTACGGGAGCTAGTCACGAAGTTGATATCGCACAAGCTGCTCGATTTGCGATTGAGGTCGCCAAGGAATTTTCAAAAGGAACGGCACGATTTTATGAAGAACATGAATTTGCTCATTTACAGGATTTATATGGCGATTTCAGTATCTTGCAAACCTTAGGAAAGCCGGGCCTTAAATGAGGACCAAGCGCTTAGCGGTGATTACGATTGGACAAGCACCTAGAGTTGATGTTCTACCAATTATTTATCAGTTCTTTGCTCCTGAAGAGGTGGTTCATGTGGGCGTATTAGACGAACTGTCGGCAGCAGAAATTCACGCACTCGCACCCACAACGGCCAAAGGACTTTTGACCAGTCGTTTAAAAGATGGCACTGCTGTTTATTTATCAAAAGAAAAAATTTATCCCTTATTGAATGAAAAAATTCAATTTGCTGAACAGCAAGGCTGCGATTTGATTTACCTTCTATGTACGGGTTCATTCACGGGTCTAAAAACAACGACCAGTCTATTGATTGAACCGGATAAGGTATTAGGGTCATTCTTGCAGCAAATCAATAGTGGTGATTATAAGCTGGGTGTTTTGTTACCGTTAGCGGATCAAAAAGCAGAGATAGCGGTTAAGTATCAAGAGATTCGAGCGGTTGTCTATACCGCGCTGTCCCCTTATGAAAAGCAAACAGAAGCAAAAGTTGCAAAAGCTGCGCAGTTTTTTAAAGCAGAAAATTGCGATTTAATTTTACTGGATTGTATGGGCTATTCAAAAGAATTAAAGCAGAGATTGCTTCAAAAAACTGGTATTAAAACCTTGATTTCAAATGAGATGATCAGTGCCATGTTAGCGGTACTTGTTTAAAAAAGCTTAGCTGCAGCTTACTGCTAGGCTGTGATTCTGCTGTATAGATAGGTAAAAATCTTGCCAAATGAACGATTTATTACTATAATATTATCCATCAAGACTACCAATGTTTACGAATAAGTGAACAGGCAAAATCTTTCATAGCGTAGGATTTTGTCTTTTTTATTTGGAAAATGAGTGGCGTTGGACTGCTTATCTCACAATTTTTAGAAAATTCTAAAAACAGTGTTTTTAAATCAATATCTTTAATCAGGGAGAGCGAGACGAATGGACACGAAATTTTTAGGTTCTTTTAGTCCTGTAGGTGAACAGGCAGTGCAGGTGACGTTTCCAGCTCTGATTGATGCAGAGGTAAATCAGTTTATTCATGAGCTTGTGGGACGGATCAGTTCTCGTTCGATTGTGGGCGTTCAAACGACGATTCCAGCGTATCACACCTTGACGGTTCTTTTTGATCGAGAAATGACCGACTATCATCAAGTGGTAACGGCTTTACGAGAGCTGATGGCAGTTGGTCCAGCTGTAGGTAACAAAAAAAAGCAGCAAGTACTTGAATTGCCTGTTTGTTACGATGAAGCGTTTGGTTGGGACTTAGCGCAAGTTGCCGCGCACACGAAATTAAGTGTGGCAGATGTTGTGAAAATGCATAGCAAACATGATTATTTGATCTATATGATGGGCTTCATGCCAGGATTTGCTTACATGGGTGCACTTCCTGAAAGCTTATACATGCCAAGACGAGAAACACCACGGATTGAAGTGCCAGCGGGAAGTATCGGGATTGCTGGTTATCAGACGGGTATGTATCCAATTGCTTCACCGGGTGGGTGGCGTATTTTGGGTCGAACACCGATTACGTTGTATCATCCTGATCGACCTTTGCCTCTTTATCAAGCAGGAGACTCCATTCGGTTTCAGCCGATTTCGAAAGCGGAGTTTGATCGAATTTATGCACAAGAGCAAAAGAAATAAGGCAAACGAAACCATTTAAAGGAGGGAATGTGATGCAGCATGTGGAGGTACTAGCGGCAGGCTTTGCGACAACGGTTCAAGACATAGGCCGAACAAATTATCAAGCCTTGGGCTTTCCTGAGTCTGGTGCGCTTGATTTTTTTTCCCATCGATTGGCAAATCTATTAGTAGCAAACGATGCGCAGGCTGCAAC
>JAATGB010000082.1 GCA_015654945.1 Lactobacillales bacterium
CGGATGCACGAAAGCAGGAAAGAGGTTTTTAAGGTGGAAACACAATTAAAAAAAGGTTTAATTGAATTTTGTATATTGGCTGCTTTAAGAAAAGAAGATTCGTATGGCTACCGATTAGTGGAAGTATTGTCTGACTATGTTTCGCTTTCTGAATCGACACTTTATCCTATTTTAAAGCGTTTAGAAAAAAATGGCTATGTCGAAACGTATTCTGTGGAACACAATAGTCGGTTGCGGAGATATTATCAGATCACTCAATCTGGCAAAAATCACCTTCAAAGTTTTGTTGGAACTTGGCCTGAGATGGTGAAGATTTACCAATATATAAAAGGAGAAGAATAAAAATGGCCCGAATGGAATTTATGACACAATTGAAAAAAGAATTACGTAAAAAAAATGTTGCCGAACAAGAAGATTATATCTGGCAATACAACGAACTACTGGATGATTATATGGAGCATGGCATGACCGAAATGGAAGCAATCCGAAAAGTCGGAAAACCAGAAGAGATCGCGCAAGAGATAAAAGAAAACCAAGAAGAAGTGTACGTTATGCGGTCTTCTGTAGGGCTGAAAATCGGTATCAGTGTACTACTTATTTTGGGCTTACCTTTATGGGGATCGCTTTTGCTAACCGTTATTCTTTTGGTGGGAATTGCTTATTTTTTGATCTGGTTAATACCCTTTATTGCCGGGTTGATTGGTGGCTCCCTACTTGTTGGTAGCTGTGCGATTTTCATTGCAGTTCCCTTCATTATGTCAAATGGACTGCCGAATTTTTTATGTAGTTTGGGAATTGGGTTACTTATGTTTGGTAGTGCGGTGTTCTGCATCCTGACAACGATTATGATGTGTCGTTTTTTTGCTCATTTATCTGTTCAATTATCAAAACGATTTTTGCAATTATTTAAAAGAAGGGTGATGATTCGCTAATGAAAAAAGTAATGATTATGAGAAAAGAGTTATGGAAACTTAGCGTGGTGTGTATGGTGGCAGGGCTTCTTTTGATTACAATTGGCGCAGCATTAGTCGGATTTGATTTTTCCAAGTTAGAGATGAAAGTCGAGATAAACACAAATAAAATTGTTTTTTTTAATGAATAAAACGTGGCACCCTTATGGAAAAAAATAAAAACAGACTTTTCAACTTTTAAACTAATAAATAGCCTCATGAAATCAGCTTTTAAAATACTGATTTCAGGGGCTTTTTCAAGGTTATTTGCTCGTTGTTGAATTACTTACTCGACGTTGTAAGTCGCCGAATTATTTTCAAGATAAAGTTAGTACCTGGTCCGGTTAATCCGAGGGCAACAATGGTTCCGATGCCGATAACTCCTCCTAGGCAAAAACCACTTAGAAGAAAAAGAAAGTCAAAAAAAATTCGTCCATAAGGATACGACAAGCCAATTTTATCTTCTAAAAAATAAAGGATTGCATCAAGAGCATACATGCCATTACCATAATTGATTAGAAGAGCGTAAGTGGTTGAAAAACAAAGATTTGCAAAGAGAACCAAGATAAGTTTAGTAAGAAAAGGTTGCTCATTTATGGGTAAAAGTTGGATCAGTGGATGGACCAAATCGATAAAGAAACCAATGCCGACTGAAAAAAGAACCGACGACCAACCTAATTTTTTTCGGTTAACCAGACATGCCAAAAGTACAAGCAAGAGATTAATAGTAAAGCTTGCCACTCCAAGTGAGATACCGGAGGTCTGATTAATTCCATCCAGCAAAACGGTCAGCGTATCAGAACCAATACCGCAAGCGACGAAAATAGTAATTCCGATAGCGGTTAAGAGCAGGGCGAGTAATAGAACCAGTATAGTGACAAGCTTATTTTTTTTAATCATTCGGTTAAATTTTCTCCGTTAGAAAGAATTACTTTTTGAAACCAAGCAAAGCTTTCTTTTTTAATTCGCTTCTTGCTCCCTTGTCCATAATCATCTTGGTCGACATAGATGAAGCCATAGCGTTTGGACATTTCGGATGAAGAACAGCTTACGATATCAATAGGCCCCCATGCGTAGTAGCCACGCAAATCAACACCATCTTTAATCGCTTCTTTCATCTGTTTAATATGTTCGCGATAATAAGCGACCCGGTAAGGATCATGAATTTGTCCATCTTCCAATTTGTCATAATAACCAACGCCATTTTCCGTAATGTAAATCGGGCATTGGTAACGATCGTAGAAAAGATTAAGTAAGGTCCTCAAACCGACAGGATCAATCGACCAGCCCCAAGGATTTGCTGTTAATTCTGGGTTTCTAAAGCTATCATTTCCATTAACAAAGCTATCATGATTCACAATTCGCGTATAATAATAAGAGAAAGACATAAAGTCTGCTGTATGAAGGAGTGCTTCTTCATCTCCTTCTTCAAAGTGGATGTTGATCTTTAAATCATCAAAGTAACGGAACGCATATTTCGGATAAGCACCTCTTAGTAATACATCTGAAAAGAAATACTCCATTTGATTATGCCGAACAGTTGCCAGTACATCTTCGGGTTTGGTAGTTGCAGCATAAGAAGGTCCTCCACAAAGCATCATACCGATTTCTAAATCGGGATAGGTTTCATGAGCATATTGAGTTGCTAAACCACAGGCGACGAGTTCGTGGTGAATTCCTTGGTATTTTGCTTCTAATAAATTTGCGACTTTGTCCTCTGCAATTCCTAGATGGTTAAAAGATTCATGAACAATTAAATTAATTTGATTAACGATAATCCATTTTTTTACTTTCGTATGGTAACGATCAAACACGACTTTACAAAAACGGTTGAAACATTCAATCAATTCACGAGAGTACCAGCCTTGATATTGGAGCGTTAGATTTATGGGCATTTCATAATGAGAAATGGTGATCATCGGTTCTAAACCCAAACGATTCATTTCATCAAAGAGAGCATCATAAAATTGTAAACCAGCTTCATTTGGTTCTAATTCATCTCCATTTGGGAAAATCCGGGACCAAGCAATAGAGGTTCGGAAGGTTTTTAAGCCTAATTCAGCGAGTAATGCAAGATCTTCTTTGTAAGTATGATAGAAATCAATGCCCCAACGTTTCGGGAAAATCCGTGTCTGATCTGTTTTCATTTTTTCAATATAGTCGGTTGTAATTTCTAAATTAGATTTTTTTTCAATGGGAACATCATTACGAAACTCATTAATATCAGCAACACTTAAGCCTTTTCCATCAAGATCAAAAGCACCTTCTGCTTGATTCGCTGCGATAGCACCGCCCCACATAAAATTATCTGGAAACCCAGACCTAATTTTAGCCATTATTCGTCAACTCCTTTATCTTCTAATAATTTATCTTCCAAAATTTTCAAACGATTTCCATAGGTACTAAAAATGCGCAACAATCGTTTGGTCAAATTAATTTCACTATAGACAGTCATGAGAGTGTCTTGCGCGTGGGCAAAAAGTACCGAATATTCACCGGTCATTCCCTGTGTTTCATCTTGAATTGCGTTTGTTTGGATGTGATGAGCCTTGACGATTTCTTCATTTGCTAATTTCATTTCGCCTTTTGCTTGTTGAAAGTCTACTTGTTCAATTAATTTTAAGGCATTCATGCAATGTGTACGTGCATTTCCTGCATGAAGAATAATTTTCATTGAGTCATTTATTTTGATTTCTGAAACCATCTGAATCCCTTCACTTCCTATAATTTATTTGAGTATTTCTGTTTCTTTCGTTAGTTCTTGTTTTTCATATGCTTTGAAAAATGGATACCAAATGAGCGTCGCTGCTGTAAAGCAAATGAGCATGAGAATAATACCAGAAATTGCTCCAGTCGTAATCCATGTCGAAATTGGAAACGGCGCATACCACATATCGAAAACGATTTTTGGAATGGGCGCAAAAGCGATTATTTTTGTTCCGACCCATACAATAATTGGTAAAATAATTCCGATAATCCACATTGGCAGCATCATAATTGGGTTCCATGCAATGGCACCAAACACAACTGGTTCATTAATATTAAAAATTGCAGGAGCAATGCAAGCGCGACCTAATGCTTTGAGCTTTGCGCTTTTTGAAAAAGCTAACATAAAAACCAAAGGCATAGTACAGCCGATTCCACCGACCCACATATAAGCAGAGTAGATAGTTTCAGAAGTGACGATGTTATGCGCACCTGACGTGACGTTTGCGGTAATTGCTGCTAGTAAAATGGGTTTTGTAACGGGGGTTAAAACCCAGCTGGAAATACCCATAGTGTAAAGAAAGCAGTAGAGGAAGATGATCAAAACAAATCCCCAAGGTGTTTCCATTATGGAAGCCAAAGGCATAAAAATTTTTAAAATAAGATTATATAAATCAATTCCGATCACATTCACCACTAACCAAGTCGAGACAATAACAGTCGCGATGGGTAACATGGAATCAAACCAAGCACGAACGAAATCAGGAATGACTGATTCTTCTTTAAAAAAGGAGAACTTTCCGAATAATCCCATAATATAACCAGTAAAAACACCGGCAACAATGGCAACAAACATTCCACCTGCACCTAAAGCATCATGAGAAAATCCGATTGTTTTGTCTTTGACTACTTGAGGTGTAATGATCATTAAGAAGGTGATCAAACTAGTACAGCCAGCGATAAAACGTTGCTTACGCATCCGCTTCTTTTCCATTAAATTAAACGGGATTAAAAAAGAGATTAATAGCGAAAGCATGCCCATCGTCCAACCAAATAAAACCCAAAAATCAGGATAGTTTTGAATGTGGAAAACATCTCCCGGAATGGTTAACATACAAAAAACAGAGCCTAAAAGAATAAAGGGCAATAACTGCATGATTGAATCTTTTAATGTCACGACCCAAACATTATTGTTGATTTTTGTCATTTTGGGTGAAAAATCTTTTTCAAGCCAATGAATGATATTTTTCATTTTTTTCTCCTCCTAGAATTCTTTGAGTAAATCTTTAAGAGCGGCTTCACCATCTAAAGTTGCGTAATAATCAGGTTTCATCAAAATAACTTTCACGTCAAGTCCGGCAGTGTACTCATCGATTTCATCTAAAATGTAGGCAAGGTGAGGACCCACCATCAGAGCGTCAATTTCGTCAATATAATTTTCTATTTCGGCTTCACCACGTGCTTTTATGGTAATTTCTAAATTTTGTTTTGCAGCTGCTTTGCGAATGTTTGAAGCCATAAAGCCAGAACTAGCACCTGAGCCACAGACTAATAAGACATTTAATTTTTTTGTCATTTTCGAAACACTCCTTTATTTTGCACCGAATGATAGCGCTATCTTTCGTAACTATACTATAGTATAATGGGGGCAATTATTTCAAATAATTATTTGCACTGTGGCAGTGCAGATTGAATGTATGGGAGTTGTAAAAAATGAAACCGCAATATGTTAAAATCCTTCGCTATTTAAGTATTCAAATGCAATGGGTGTCTTCACAAACTTTGTCAGAGGAAGTGAATTGTTCAAAGCGAAGCATCAAAACGTATATGAAAGAACTTAATGGGCTTTATCCTGAAGTCATCTATTCATCAAATAAAGGCTACAAAGGAAATGTTCAAAAAATTGCCTCAATTATAGAAACCATGAAGCAAGAAATTCCGCAAACTCAAGGAGAGCGTGTTGCGTTTATCTTGAAAAAAATTGTGGAGTCAAAGGAATCTTTGTCGCTTTTAGATATCAGTGATGAACTTTTTATTTCAGACAGTACAATAAAAGGTGATATAAAAAGCATTTTTCCCATGCTAAAAGATAGCAACCTACAGCTATTGATTGATCAGCAAACCATTCAATTAGTAGGGAAAGAAAGAGAAAAGCGGAAATTATTAAGTACGATTTTATATGCGGAAGCGGATGGGCAGTTTTTTGATATTGAACGAATTAAAACCACGTTTCAGCAAATAGATATTACATTTATCCGAGATGTCATTATTGATACGTTTTCAACTTATCATTTTTTTACCAATGATTATGCATTGGCGAATATTATTTTGCATATTGCAATTGCGCTGGAGAGAATGAAGCAAGAGTTTACTTTTTCGACGACACTTCGACCATTTGAAGTAGCGGCAGTACCGATGCTTATTGCCACGGAAATAGCGGCAAAATTGAGTCAAAAATATGCGTTAACTTATACCTCGGTAGAAATTAATGATTTGGCTATTCTCTTGGCAAGTAGTGGAACGAATGTTAACTTTATGCAGGTAAACGAAGAGCAATTAACGCAGCTTGCAGGGGAAGAATGTCTGGAATTAGTTCATAACATTACGCGGGAATTAGAAGCTTATTATTATATTGATATTGCGGATCAACATTTTTTTACCCGGTTTACGTTACATCTTAAGAATTTATTATTACGGATTCAACATACACATTTTGCCAAAAATCCAATGACACAAACCATGAAAAGAGAATGTCCATTAATTTATGATTGCGCAGTCCATGCTTCGCACATTATTAAAAAGCAAACAGGTACTCAAATTAACGACGACGAAATTGCCTACTTGGCATTCCATCTAGGCTATGCTTTAGAAGCGCAAAAAGAGCAACGAATTAAGATTAGCTGTGCATTATTTATTCCGCTTTATTACAATATGAATGTGGAAATTATCCACAAGTTGCAGCAAAACTTTGGCAATGATTTATTTATCCAAAGCGTCCTTACGAATGAGCATGATTTGAATCATTTGAATTGTGAGTTACTGATTTCCACCGTTCATTTACATAAAATATCGACGATTCCGACCATTGAAATCAATCCATTTTTCTCCAATAAAGACCGTGAAGTGATTAGTCAGAAAATTTTTGAGTTAAGAGAAAACAAACAAAAAGAATTATTCATCGGCAATTTGCATTACTTATTGCGTAAAGAACACTTTCTAGTTAGTGAAAAATATAAAACACAACAAGAAGCGCTAACAATGATTTGCAAACAGTTAGAAAGCGCTGACTATGTAGATGCTCATTTTTTAGAAGAGATCTATGAAAGAGAGGAAATGTCATCAACTGCTTTTGGGCAAGTTGCGATTCCTCATGCAATAAAAATGAATGCGAAGAGAACGGGAATTTATGTGTTGATTAATTCGAGCGGTGTGGATTGGGCGGGAACAGTCGTAAAAATGGTACTGCTGATTGCAATTAGTAAAGAAGATCGCAAGATTTTTAGTGAAGTTTTTGATGCTTTTTCCGCTCTTTTGACAGAAGAACGAAATGTAAAAAAATTATCTTCCGTGTTAGAATATGAGGAATTTATTCAGTCGTTGATCGAATCTATCTAAAATTTTCAGCATAAATAAAAACAGGTTGTATATCCGCTAGTTAAAGTGGATATACAACCTGTTTTTGCTTATATTCGTTAATTTGCTGGCTTATTTTGTTCAGCGAGCAGGTCTCTGATTTCCTTCAAATAGCCTTGGATTTCATCTGATTCTGCTTCTACGGCTTCAATAGTTTCTTCTTGCGGTTTTTCGGCAAGACTTTTAGCTTTATTAAATGCTTTTACGATCATAAAGACAACAAAGGCTGTAATTAAAAAGGTAATAATTGCAGAAATAATTGTACCAAAGTCAAGTGTTTCACCAAAAACAGCAACTTGCAAGCCGCTAATTTTGCCATCCTTATTACCAGTAACTAATTTGATAATGATAGCCACTAAAGGCGTGATAACACCATTCACAATGGATGTGACGATAGAAGTGAAGGCACCCCCAATAACAACCCCAACTGCCAAATCAATGACATTTCCACGCATAATAAACTCTCTGAATTCTTTGATCATCTAACTCATCCTTTCTTTCTTATTTAGTATACCTAAAGTCATAAAAAAACGAAAATAATATACTTCTGCTCGTTGTTTTGTTGTCTAATAAAAAAGCTTATAAGGCTCACGTTATTGCAAAAAGTGTGAGTCTTATAAGCAGCTAAGCTATTTATATAGAGGAAATAAGCTTCTTAAAAAGGTTTACTTCGTTGAAAGATATTTTTTATGATAAAGAAAAGCAAAGATAAGAATAATCAGGGAACCGCAGGCAATCCAAATTGGATTCTGGCGTTCGTTTGTTTGCGGTAAAGCTTGATTCTTTTTGTCTTCTGAACGCATGGCTTTCTTTGTTTGGTCTGTTGCAGTTGAATGCTGTGTGTCTTGTTTTTCTTTGCTTGAGCTATCAATTGTTGAGCCAGAGGTTGTTTCCTTTGCCGGTTCGGTTTCATTTTGGTAAACATAAATCACCGTTTGTGCATTTTGAGAAAATAAACCAGCTGCATTTTCAGGTGTAGCTGTGAGTACCCAATTTTTAAGCTCTTTTGGTGTTGTTTGGAATTTTTCCCCTAGTTTCCC
>JAATGB010000055.1 GCA_015654945.1 Lactobacillales bacterium
AAAAGTACTATCTTTATTCCAGATATTTATAATAGAGATAGGTGATGAAATTGAAATATGTAAATATTCGCTCGATAAGAGAAGATAATGATGTAACCCAACAAGAAATGGCGACTCTTTTGAATATTTCTCAAAACACGTATTCTCAGTATGAAACAGGTAAAATTGAATGGACGGCTAGTACGTTAATTAGGATAGCCGATTATTTTGATGTTAGTGTGGATTATTTACTTGATCGAACAAAAACAAAAACGAGTAATTAGCACTCATTGATAAACGCCTCTCACCTCATTTAGAGTGGGCAAAATGTACCAAAGGTGGTGGAAAAAGTGAACACAAAAGAAAAAATGCTAGAGATCATTAAAAAAAAACAAGCAGGTGGCAGATCCAAAAAAATGGAGACACCAAAAAATGACCGTAAAAATATGCGCAAAGGTCCAAAGATTTTTAATAAATAATGAAGTCGTGATCGCTCGTTTTATCTCAGCTATTTTTGAAATGTGCATTTGTTTGAGATGGATTTTCAGAAAAACCGAAGAAGGAGTTAATGGAAATCTTACTAGATTCTATCTAATTGTAAGGCTTCATTCTCCTCTTTTCTAATTGTGGGCACGAATCGATCCTCTTTTTTGATTCTTTTCAGAATTATTAGTATAATAATGATGTTTTTGAACCACGGATTGAGCCCAATAGAATGGAGAGAATTGCATGATCACTAATTTTTGGGCAGAGTTACCCAAGCCCTTTTTTATATTAGCGCCAATGGAGGATGTGACCGATGTTGTCTTTCGCCATGTTGTAAAAGAAGCCGGTTCGCCAGATGTCTTTTTTACTGAATTCACTAACTCTGACAGTTTTTGTCATCCAGATGGTAAAGAGAGTGTGCGCGGTCGTTTGGTTTTTACAGAAGACGAACAGCCGATGGTGGCACATATTTGGGGCGACAAACCCGAATTTTTTCGCGAAATGAGTATTGGTTTAGCAGAAATGGGGTTTCAGGGCCTCGATATTAATATGGGCTGTCCAGTTCCAAATGTAGTCGATCGTGGCAAGGGAAGTGGACTTATTTTGCGCCCAGAAGTCGCCGTTGAATTGATTGCAGCAGCTAAAACAGGTGGCTTACCAGTCAGTGTTAAAACACGAATTGGCTATGCGGATCCGGCAGAACTTAAAAACTGGATTACGCATTTATTGCAGCAAGATATTGTCAATCTATCCATTCACTTACGTACACGAAAAGAAATGAGTAAGACCGCTGCGCATTGGGAAATGATTCCGCAAATTATCGCCCTTCGTGACCAAATTGCGCCACACACATTGATTACGATCAACGGAGATATTCCCGATCGGCAAATTGGTTTGGCTCTTGTGGAAAAATATGGCGTCGATGGCATCATGATCGGCCGTGGTATTTTTAAAAATCCTTATGCCTTTGAAAAAGAACCTCGCGCACATTCACAGCAAGAACTACTGGGATTGCTACGACTACAACTTGATTTACAAGATAAATATGCTGAGCTGATTCCTCGCTCCATTGTCGGACTCCATCGTTTCTTTAAAATTTATGTGAAGGGCTTCCCTGGTGCCAATGATCTACGTATCAAACTAATGAATACCAAGTCAACAACGGAGGTTCGTGAAATTTTAGCAGCCGATCATCTGGAGTAATTACAGCTTCACTTTTTTTATATGAAAGATTTTAGCCAACTATAAAGGAGATTTTCAAATGATTACGATAAAGTCACAAAGAGAAATAGAACAAATGGCGGAATCAGGTGCTATTTTAGCAAATATTCATAAACTTTTGCGTACTTTTATTGCACCCGGTGTTACCACAAACCAAATCAACCAACTGGTCCAAAAAAAAATTGAAGAAGCAGGTGCTGTAGCTGCCCAAATTGGTTTTGAAGGCTATGAGTATGCGACTTGTATTAGTGTGAATGATGAAATTTGTCATGGATTTCCTTCAAACTATGCGTTGAAACCCGGTGACATCGTAAATGTTGATTTTTGTGTTGATTTTCATGGCGCAATTTCAGACAGCTGCTGGACCTACGCGGTAGGCGAGATAACAGCTGAACACCAAGAATTAATGGCTGTCACAAAAGAAGCGTTACGCTTAGGAATTGAACAAGCACAAGTGGGAAATCGATTAGGCGATATTGGTCATGCGATTCAAACTTATGTGGAAGCTAAAGGCTTTGGAGTTGTCAAGGATTTTGTGGCCCATGGTATTGGACCAACAATTCACGAAGAACCCTTCTTTCCCCACTATGGAATTGCTGGCAGAGGGTTACGGCTAAAACCCGGAATGACCATTACCATCGAACCCATGATTACAACAGGAACTTGGCAAATGAAAATGGATTCTAATGGGTGGACAGCGCGAACCGTAGACGGTGGTTATTGTGCACAATACGAACATTCTCTCGCTATTACCAACGAGGGACCAATCATCCTGACAGAGCAAGTCGAGTAAACCTTTTTTTCAAAGAAAACTTGTGTCATCTCACACACACTTGACAATTTAAAAATTCTTAAGGCACTTCCGCTTTATTGCGACAGCGCCTTTTTTGTTCTAATACGATTTATACGACGATAAAAGCAAATTTTTACCCATACTTCAAATCATCTTGTTTGTTTATTCGAGAATCTATCTTTATAATGAAAATGATGGCGGTTTTTATTTAGAAAAACTGAATATTAAAAATAATTGATTGAATAGAAAGGAACGATAATATGGGTTTATTAGTAGATGGTCAATGGCATGATGTCTGGTATGACACGAAAAGTAGTGGAGGACACTTTATCCGAAAAGAATCGCAATTTCGTAACTGGATTACACCAGATGGTAGCGCCGGCCCCAGTGGTGAAGCCGGCTTTAAAGCCGAAGCGAATCGCTATCATTTGTATATTTCTTACGCTTGTCCGTGGGCGAGCCGTGCATTGATTATGCGTAGTATCAAGGGTTTAAAAGATATGATTTCTGTTTCCGTTGTGAATCCTTTAATGGCAGAACATGGGTGGACATTTGATCCAGCAGAAGGAGTCGTTGCTGATCCTGTTCTAAATGCACATTATTTGCACGAAATTTATACAAACGTAGAGCCTAACTATAGTGGACATGTAACGGTTCCGGTCTTATATGACTTAAAACAAAACAAGATTGTCAACAATGAATCTGCTGAAATTATGCGCATGTTTAACTCGGCCTTTGATGACTTAGGTGCAACAAAGGGAGACTATTCTCCTGCAGCCTTACTTCCAGAAATTGATGCACTCAACGAAAAAATTTACGGAGCCATCAATAATGGCGTGTACAAAGCGGGCTTTGCCACAGAACAAAAGGTCTATGAAGAAGAAGTCACGAACTTATTTACAGTTTTGGATGAACTAGAAGCTAGATTGAATGACAAAGAATACTTACTTGGAAACCAAATTACCGAAGCAGATTGGCGGTTGTTCACTACCTTAGTACGTTTTGATAGTGTCTATTTTGGGCATTTTAAATGTAATAGTAAACACCTAACTGAATACAAAAATCTTTGGCGCTACACCAGAAAATTATATAATTTCCCCGGAGTGGCCGAAACCGTCAACTTCAAACATATCAAAGAACACTATTACCGTAGCCATAAAACGATTAATCCCAATGGCATCGTGCCTGTCGGGCCCAAATTAGATTTTCGTTTGAATGACTGATTTTACTTTACGTAAAAAAGGATTTACTTACCTTATCTAAGAATAAACTATTTAATAATTTAGATTAATTGAGCATGTGAGATTTACTAACTTCTTGGCAAAGCAGCTTATCGCATTTCTTAGTTGCTTTGTTTTTTCATTTCGATTAAATGTATGTGTATGGCGCCCATAAAAATTTAAGCTCTTCTTACTAATAACCACTCTAGTTCTCCTTATTCTTCCCGCTTACCTTTCTCCTATTGTTGCCTGTATCTGTCTAAATGAGCAGTTGTTATCCTTGCATATTTCCTGACTTATCGCTAAAATTTAGGAGAATCGACAGCTGTATATAAAATGGAGGCCTGAAATAAATGAATATCACAAATGATCAAATCAACCCAGAAATTAGACAAAAAGGTGTCTGGATACGCAGATTGCTCCATTTTAAAAATGAACGATCCTTTGTTCGAACTCAAAAAGTCTTAATCAAAGTCCGAAGGTTCATGAAAACAAAAAAAATGACTTTTACGGAAAAAAAAATTCAAACTGATGATAATAAAAATCTCAGATTATGCGTATACACTGCGTTAGAGACA
>JAATGB010000185.1 GCA_015654945.1 Lactobacillales bacterium
ATAAATGAGTAAATCCTTTGAACTATGTTTTAGAAAATAAGGAATGTTTGCTCGAGCCCCAGCTTCTTTTATTCCCACTACATTGGGCAAGACACTTAATTGAAGAAAACTTTCTTTTTCTAAATCAAAACCTGTTCTTTTCGGATTATTATAGAGAATAACCGACTTATAAGTGAAACTACACAGTGTTTTTGCATAAATAAGCGCCTCTTTTTGAGTGGGCAAAACATAAGGAGGGAAGCCCAATAATATACCTTTTACCCCTTTATTTTTCTCCACTTCCTTCATTAGATGCTCTGCTTCTTTTTGACGAATACTCGAAACACCAAAAATAAGTTCAAAATCACTGTCAAATAGGTGATCCTTTTCTATAGCTGCCAAAAGTTACAGCTTCTCAGCTAACGTCAAACTATGCTGCTCTCCCGTTGACCCACAAACAAGTACCGAATTGACCCATTTTTCTTTCAAATAATGAATATGTGCCAATGTTGCTTGAATATTAAGCGCCTCATTTTCATCGAAAGCTGTAGGAACCGCTACATGATAAAGTTCTTTTAATTTCACTAGTATAGGACCTCCTTTTTATTCACAGAATAGCAATAAAATTAATTTCTAACAAACAGAATGATTCGGAGATTTCATTTTTTTCTTGCTTTTCTTACAAATCTGATGCCCACTTTCCTTATTCGTTCATAAATTCCGCCAAACATAGCACAACATTCGTCACTAACTGTACGCGCTCATACAGCGAATCCACTAACGCATATTCCGCATCCGTATGATTAAATTCCCCACGTACACCCAGCGAGCAGACCGTAGGAACGCCTGCTAGGGTAAGGTAAGCAGCATCTGATCCTCCACCTAATTTGACTTGCGTCATTTCGCCTAACTCGTTTTCCTGTGAAATTCGCGCAATAAAATTTGCAAAAGCAACTCCTGCTGGGGTAGTTTCAAATGGCTTGATATTATCATGGTATGTAAATGTGGTCTGGCAGCCATCAATGGTGATCGCTTGAGAAATTGTTTGTAGAGATTGTAGTATCCGTTCACGTTCCGCAAAGCTTTCATACCGAATATCCACCGTTGCACTACATTTGGGTGGAATGCCATTATGTACCGTTCCGCCTTTGATCATGGTCACACTAACCGTAGTCCCCGCCGAAATATCCGTTAATTGTTGAATTGCTAAAATTTTATGTGCCATTTCAGCAATCGCATTTCGACCAGCTAAAAAATCATTACCAGAATGAGCCCCAACTCCTGCTACTTCAAAATAGGCTGAACCACTTCCTTTACGGCCGACACAAATTTGATTAGCAATCAAGCCTGTTTCAAGATTAATCGCACAAAGCGCTCCACGCGCTTCTGTCTGAATAATTTCGGCGGTTTTTGCGCCGTGATGTCCCACTTCTTCATCGCCCAAAAAAATCACTTTAATAGGTCGCTCTTGCCAATTCATTGCTTGTAAAGCTTTGATTGCGAAAATCCCGACAACCAAACCGCCTTTCATATCCAAACAGCCCAGTCCATGAACATGCCCCCGCTCATCCAATCGAAAAGGATGTTCACCCGGCAAAGCCACCGTATCGTAATGACCTGAAAAAATCAATGGCTGCCCGGCTCGCTCCTGACCCCAAATTCCAACCACCGCTGGCGCGTTGCCACCACCGACGTCCACCATTTCACAAGAAAATCCCAGTTCCGCTAGTACCTGATAGAGCTTTAGTGCCATTTTTCTTGCTGCTTGTGGGTTTAATGTTGGACTTGGCGTATCAACAAAATCTTGCCACAGCGCCACCATTTCAGCCTGGTTTTGTTCGATAAATTTGATAATTGTCGCCTTTTGTTCCTGCATAGTGAACTCCTCCTTTTTTCACAGACTATCTTTAACCAATCTTCTTGAATTGAAAACAGAATATTCTGAAAATTCATTCAAGACGGACAACTTTTTTCTTACTTTCTATCATAGCATATTTCAGATAGTTTCAGTGAAATCACCGATAAAATTTTTAAAACAGCTAAAAAAGGCGCCTTACACGTAGTAGCAAGGCTGCCTAATTCACTTACTTTTTAACTTACTTCGCATCATTCGCTGAAGATTGTTATTGCTTTCTCACTCATAAACTTTCCCACTGGCAAAAAGCGTTATCTTCTCAAAATGTAAGATGCCCGTAGCAATTGCGAAGAGCTGCCCGTTATTCAAGTACGTTTTTTCTTTAATAGTTAAGGCTGGATCATTCACCCTTAAATTCAAATAGCGGGCATTTTCTTCTGAGAGATAATCCGCGGATATTTGCCGATCAGAAAACCCAATGTGTAAACCTAAATTTTCAGTAATATAATCAAAAATTGAGCGTTCCGCAATTTCTCTCCCTAAATACGGGATAATATCTTGACGATAATAGGTGGTCTCTACCCGAATCGGCTCTTTGTCCAAATAGCGAATTCGTTTGACATAATAGAGCGGCAATCCTTCCGAACAGCCAAATGCTTTGGCCAATTTTTTATCTGCTTCACAGAGGTTTAACGCCAAAACAGTTGACTGATTCACTGTCTCTCTAAATTCGCTAGTCAAGCCCTTGACTACATTCAAATTGACGCTTTTATCAAAGTTAATCTCTTTTACATAAATTCCACTACCACGTACCTGATAGGTATACCCTTGATCAGCTAACAATGTGATCGCACTTCTGATCGTATTTCGACTGACTTGAAATTTTTCCATCAATTCTTTTTCCGTTGGGAGTTTGCCACTATCACGGTACTGACCTTCAACAATTTGTTTCGCCAAGACAGAAGCAATTTCATGATACTTAGCCAAAATACAACCCCCTGTTCTTATTTTTTCTCTTTAAGTATTCACAACTACTCAAATTTTAGCACAGTCTAAAGGTTGTCGCAATTGACGATTAACGATTAATGGAGCGGGCAACTCGATTGAGAGTATGACGCAGGCCTCTAATTGCGAGAGACATCGCGTAAATATTTTCAACTGGTGCCATCCCCCCATATCCAGCATCCCCAATATGTTGGATATCGACTCCACAAATTTTATTTCTCAACGCAATTTGTTTAATTGTTTCTTGATCGGCGCTTTCTTGACTCGTTCCAATCGCTGACATCGTTAAAGCACCTTGACTTTTGGCTAGCCTAACAGCTGCTATTAGCTCAGAATCGGTAAAGCCCGGAACTGTTCCAACGGCTGGGAAAAGAATTACATCCGCACCAGCCGACACAAACTCCTGTACTGCTTCAAGAGAAGCCACCGGTTCTGCCACGCCTGCACCATGCATTTTCCCTGCAATAATTAAACCAGAGAAATGTTTCTTCGCCAAAACAATTGCTTTGGCAATTTCTTTATTTGTGACACCCGTTCCCGGATTTCCTGTTAAACAAATAAAATCCAAGCCCAGATTTTCGCATTCTTTTAACGTTTTGACCGAACACATTCGACCTTCCGGGATGACTAATAAGTCTTCTGCCATATCAGCATGGACATCGACAGGCTCTAAATTTGCTCCAATGGGTTTCCCAACCAAACGTTTTAATTCGGCAAGCGGATTCCCTTTAATCCCATTTTTTTTCAGTTCAACAATTTCTTCAAATTGCGTCATGCCAGGCAATCCCATAATTATTGGCTGCAAACAATCAAATCCGTTTAGTAAAATCAGATCCGCACCATACGCTCGGGCAACCTCTGCATTAGTTAAATCATTTGCAACCGGTGCTGCCATTACAACTGTTTCTGTACAAATAATCCGACCTTCTGAGGCCAAAATTGACTGTTTTAGTTCTGCTGAACTCATTTTCTCACTCTCACTAGTTGAACAACTTAATAAACGCTTTACCATAAATATCCCCTATTCTTTACTGTATTTATCCCTCAATTGTGCCCTGTTCTTCGGCAAACAATTGTTTATCTAATGTTTTGACAAAACCAAAGTAAATCACAAAATCAATGGCGATTAAAACAACTTGCAGCAATGAAGCTTTGAAATCTCCGCCTGTCGCTAGAAATCCTGAAATAATTGGTGGCATCGTCCACGGTACTGCAACTCCAACTGTTTTTGAAACAATACCAGCGCTCATAGCAAAATAAGTCATAATTGCATTGACCATTGGCGCTAACGCAAAAGGAATAATTAAGGTTGGATTCATCACAACGGGTACGCCAAACATAATCGGTTCATTGATATTAAAAATTCCCGAAGCAAAAGATAGATTCCCCATAGTTTTCAACTGTTTACTTTTAGCAAATGCCACTAAAATAATCACTAATGCAAGCGTGGCACCGCCACCGCCCATATATACGAAATTATCCATAAAAGAGGAGGTAATAATATTAGGTAATTCTTTCCCTGCTTGTAACGCCAGACGATTGGCATCCGTATTAATTAAATATATCGGATTTAGGATCGAACCAATAATATTCCCCCCATGAATCCCAGTAAACCAAAAAAGTGAATTAAGCATAATACCCAGAACGGTTCCAATCAAGCTACCTCCCAGTATTCCTAAAGGCCGACCAAGAACCAGCATAACGATATCATGAATATTATCAATACCCACCAATTCTAGCAGCTTAATTAGTAACGCCCAAAAGGTAATAATCACTGCGGCTGGAATTAGAGCTGAAAAAGAGCGGCTGACTTCTGGCGGTACCGTATCCGGCATTTTAATCGTAATATTCTTTTGAATAAAACGTCGAAAAATATCGGCACTGATCAAGGCGACTATAATTGCCACGAAAAGACCTTTGCTTCCAAGATAACCATATGAAATACCTGCAGCACCATCAGCATCAAACATTTTTGGTGTGACAATAAAAAAGGACGACAAAGAAATAATACCTGCCGAAGCTGGATCAACTTGATAGCCTTTGGCGTAGTTATACGCAATTCCAAAAGCAGCAATGATTCCCATCAATCCAAATGAACCATCCACTACTTTACCTAGCCAAGTACCCAAATCTCCATGTGCCGCCAGCCAATCGGAATAACCTGTAATAGGTAAATTTCCAAGTATCAAAAAAATGGAGCCCACAATAATGAGCGGCATGCCCAAGGTAATACCATTTCTAATCGCTAATAAATGTCGCTGGTTGCCGATTTTCATCGCAAGCGGGCCTAGTCTTTTTTCTAACACTTCACTTAATTTATTCATGATTCTGCCTCCTATACATTAAGATGTCATTTTTATGGTTCTGGCCAAAACCCTTTATATTAGTACCTACTAATATAAATAGATGGTACTATTTAACAAAGAAAAATGCAAGCGTTTTATTTATTTTTTACACAGAATCTTATCTGTTACCAAAATAGCCATCTACCTTGTTAAATTAACATGTCCTCCTTCTATCACAAACTACGCAAAAATATGCTTTTTCATTTTAACTACAGCGAAAAACCTAGCGAAATTTTCCGCTAGGTTTTTCTTTACTTAAGCTCTTTGGGCTTTTAATTCAATTTTAAATTCCACATATTAGTAATTCAGACTTATAAAAACATACGGTTTGGCTGCACTTTCTTTCCTATTAGATCACTGTTAACAAAGACTAGCTCTCTTTTAAAAAATCATCCCGAATCCCCATAGATCAAAATTTACTTTTTTAATGTTTCATGTTCAGAAAAACACACTCCGACGGTTCCGGGTCCAGCATAAATACCGACAACACCACTAATCTGTCCCACTAAATAAGCGGAAACAATAGTTGCTTTTTCTTTTAAACGCGCAACAACTTGCTCGGCTTCTTTCAAAGCATTTGCATGTGCAACATATACATCATACTTTTTACTACGATCCAAGCTATTTACCAAATCAGTTAATTGATTTAATGATCGTTTTCTTCCTCTTACTTTTTTGTACGTACAAATCACCCCAGTTTGCCGATCAAAGATAACAATAGGTTTAATGTCTAACAAATTTCCAAGTGTTCCCGCAACTTTACCAATTCTGCCGCCTTTAATTGCGTAATCCAATGTTCCAAATACAAAAAATAAATGAATCTTTTCTTTAAAACTATCAATTTTGGCGATAATTTCTGAAAATTTTTCACCTTTTTCCCGAAGTTCAACACATTTTTTCAGCAAGACACCTTGAAAAACAGAAACACACTTCGTGTCCACTATATTGCTTTCTATATGGGGAAAATCTTGACTGACTAGCCGTAACGCATTCGCAGCACCAGAAATACCACTAGAAATCATAATCGCAATCACGTGCGTATAGCTTTCTTTTTCTAAATAAGCATAAAGCTCCTGCATCGTTTTTAACGATGGCAGCGATGTTTTAGGGATTTCTTCTACTAGATGATCATAGATTTGCTCTGAACTTATTTCGATTTTATCAATATACTCTTTTTCTTTATAAATAATTTGAAAGGGCAGCATAAAAACCGCTGATTTATTTAACGTTTCTTGATCAATATCACAGGCAGAATCAGTTATCAGTGCTATTTTCTCCATTTCTCTTCCTTCTTCTTTCTAACTATTTTCTCATTAAAGTATCAACCACACTAGTTTGTTTATTTCACTTTATTATACCACTTAACAAGATTTTTTTGCGAAAAAGCTGTTTTGAACGGCCTTGGAAAACCGGTTATAACTATTCATACAACCACAAAAAAGCGCACTATTTCTACAATCAGCTAAAAATAAAGCAATGTACGTTTCGGAAAGATATTCACGAAAATGATCGAAAGCGGTAGAACTATCTATGAGCTTTAATTAGCTCTTCCTTTCTTCTATAAGTCCTAAAATCGGAATATCGCTGAGCCCCAAATAAGGTTTATAAGCCACCACAGCTTATCAAATGATAGTGACAATGCTTTTTAAAATCGTTTCAATAGAGGAAGTAGCAATAAGAAAACCAAAAAAAATATAGATACTATCAGACAGATTCTGACAATTATCTACATTTTTTCGCTATTAAATTTCTTGTTTTTTTATAAAGATGCGGATATAATTTATTGCTTATGTTCGCAAAACTTTACGGAACTTTAACTGAATACGTATTTGATTATTTCGCTAAAGCATCTTTCGCTTGGTCAGCTAATGTTGTAAATGCAGTTGCATCATTTACAGCTAAATCAGCTAGCATTTTGCGGTTAATGTCAATTTCAGCTAATTTCAAACCATGCATTAATTTTGAATAGCTTAAGCCATTCAAACGAGCAGATGCGTTAATACGCGCAATCCACAATTTACGGAAATCACGTTTCTTTTGACGACGATCTCTGTATGCATAGCTATATGATTTCATTACTTGTTCTTTTGCTGTTTTGAATAAAATATGTTTAGAACCGTAGTAGCCCTTTGCTAATTTTAGAATCTTTTTACGACGTTTACGGGTAACCGTTCCACCTTTAACACGTGCCATGATAAATTCCTCCTTGAGTTCTGTTTCTGACGTTCATTTGCTTGTGTTTAACGCATTATTTCATGCGTGCTAATTGTTGACGGATACGTTTGTAATCGCCACTTGATACCATACTTGCTTTACGCAATTGCCGGCGTTGTTTTTTTGTTTTTCCATGGAAACGGTGACTTGTGAATGCACGGAATCTTTTCAATCCGCCGTTACCCGTACGTTTAAAACGTTTTGCTGAACCACGGTGTGTTTTTTGTTTTGGCATGTCAAATTTCCTCCTCAAAATCTTCTCAATTACTTATCGTTTTTCGGTGTCAGCACTAGGAACATGCTTCTTCCATCCATCTTCGCTTTTTGTTCAACTGTCGCAATATCTGCTGCTTCTGCTGCTAAACGATCTAGAACTTTCTGACCAATTTCCTTATGAGTAATGGCACGGCCTTTAAAACGGATTGAAGCTTTCACTTTGTCTCCCTTTTCCAAGAATTTTCGTGCATTACGTAATTTTGTATTAAAGTCGTTCACATCAATTGTTGGACTTAAGCGAACTTCTTTGATATTAATTACTTTTTGTTTTTTACGAGCTTCGCGTTCTTTCTTTTGTTGTTCGAAACGGAATTTTCCATGGTCCATAATTCGCGCAACAGGTGGTTTTGCAGTTGGGGCAACCAATACAAGATCTAAATTCGCATCTTCCGCGATTTTTAGTGCTTCTACTTTTGTTTTTACGCCCAATTGTTCGCCATCTTGTCCGATTAAACGTAACTCGCGTGCACGAATGCCGTCATTCACCATCATATCTTTTGCTATGGTCATTCACCTCCAAGTTTTTTCAGAGAAAAGCGCAGAAAAAAACGAGTTCTTCTTTTGGAAGAGCCCGCGCGGAATATTTCTTCTGTATAGTATCTACACAAAATATTCTCCTATCTAGCCCAGTGACTACTGTCCTCTAAGGCGAGAAGCGGGTGCTTCTGCTTAATTCTCAACTTTATCATTATACATAGATTTCACTATTTTGTCAAGGAGCATTTCACAAAAAAGATTCAGCGCGAATTTCTTCTGACTGAATCTCTTGACTTATTCTCGATTTAATAGTTCCTTTAGTTTTTTATCGGCGCGATTTTGTGTACTGTTTTGAAAACTCCGAGCCTTGATCGTTTGGCTATTTTCTAATCCAACCAGATTTTCGGGGGAAATTCCCAACTCGTTTGCAATGGCACCGTCCATCACTTGTGTTCCTTTAATTTTTGCTCTTATTTTAATAGTTGCTTCATTATATCGATTGCCCATTTGAGCAGAAAGACTGCCATAATTGGTAACTGCCACTGTGGCTCCAGCATCTAATAATAAGTAGCGTTCACTTGTATCTAGCTGATTCGTAAACCAATAGGCATTTTCATTATCGGCATAATTTTGAGAAGTTGGTTCAAAGGTGAGTTGCACCAGATTTAGTGTATCTTGCTCAAATTTCTGTTGAGAATCCGGAATAGGGGTCCACACATCATCCCCATATTTTTTTTCTATTTGGGAATCATTTTCGATCTTGACAATCACTGGAATCGTGCCCGTATTGCGGATTTCACCATTGAAGGTCGTTTCGATGCCTGGTTCATATTGAGCATCCAAATTCTGTTCCGGAAAATCAGCTTCGATTTTCAGTTTCCCCATTTTGATCGTTTGCTCTGCTACTTGACTATCCGTCCACCAAGCATAGCTTGCACCGACCAAAATCGGCAGTACGATCAGTGCAATAATGATGCCTTTCATGCGTTTACTTTTCATTCTCTGTTTCCTCCTCTAGCGTAGTGTTCGTAGTCGTTTCAATGCTTGGCATTGTATTTGTTTCTTTCAATGCTGTTTCCGTATTGGTTGCCATAGGGAGCCCGCTCGTTTCAGTTGTTTCAGTTGTTTCAGTTGTTTCGCTCTTCATTTGAGGGGAAGTGGGTACGCGTATATGGCCGGTTGCCAAATCAACTATTTGGACTTCCTTGAAGTAATCTTCTGCCTGAACAAGCACTGATGGAAGTATTTCAACAAAAAAACAAGCGCTAAAAAGAATGACTGCCTTTTTTATTTTCATGATTTTCTCCTCTGATCGCTTCGTTTAAGGTGTTACTCGAACTGTTACTGAAGAAGTTTTGCCATTACTTGTGGTCGCAGTAATTTTGGTGATTCCCGCTTTTACCGCAGTGAGCTTTCCAACTTCGTCAACTGTAGCGATTTCTGGTTTTTGGCTTGCCCATTGGGTAGTTTTGTCGGTTGCATTTTCTGGTGAAATTGTCGTATTTAGCGTAATTGAGGTCCCTTTTTTCACCGTAGTAAGCGCATTATTCGTAATTTTTAAGCTTTCGACTGGTATCGTCGCTCTTTTGGCAATTGTATAACTGTCATATAAATCGATCGCATCATCACCTGTTGCATTATAGAGATAAGAGTCAAACGAAAGTTCTTGTTCTGTAATTGTGAAATTCGCAAACATTTGTTGGTTTTTTTGCGTATAAATTACCGGAAAAACACCATATTTAGCAATGATTTCTGCTGATTGTGGTTGGTAAAATTTCGTGCCGCTCGCATTGATCGTTAAATAGACGGGTCCTTTCGGGTTCACCGTTTTTGTGACACCATTTTCAACAATTGTCGTCGGATTAGTATCTGGTTCCAAGCCGTTTATTACTTGACTTCTAGAATACGTATGATCGTGTCCTTGTAAGACCATATCCACACCCAGCTCGGTAAAAATAGGCTGTAATTGCGCGCGCATTCCTACAACATCGGCATCACTGATATGATTAGCCACGGTTTGTGTTCCTTTGTGCATCATGACAATGATCCATTTTGCTCCTTTTTCTTTTGCATCCTTGATATCTTGTTCCATCCAGCTCGTTTGTGCTGCGCCTAGTTGATTGTTTTCGATATCATTGGTATTCAACATTACAAAATGTGCATACTGGTAGTCATAAGAGTAATATACTCCATCTTCTTCATCCCCTGAAGCTTGATTCTCATAATTAAAGTGATTCGCAAATGTATTTTTGGCAGTATCATGATTTCCCGAAACAGAGGCAACAGTTTGATTGCTCCAAGTCGTTTGTCCCGTAGCAAATAACCAATCCCATTGAGACGCGTTGTCTGAATTATTGACAAGATCGCCACCTTGAATGATAAAATCTGTGAGCGGATCATTTGCTAAACCACGTGCAAACGTTTTGGCTGAAATTTGATAATCATATTCAGAAGATCCCTGTGAATCGTCGACAAACAAGAATCGAACCGCATCGTCCTGATCGGCCGTTTTTAGCTGTGCTAGTTCACTCCAACTATTTTTCTCTTGATCTCCAACTTGATACCAATAAGTAGTATCCGCGTTTAGATCCGTCAGTAAAACTTTATGTGCATAGCCACCGATGACATCGACGGAGTTGCTCGTGCCCGTAGCATAGGTTGCTTGTGCCAAACTTGTTGGTTTTTCTTTTGAAGCAAGGTAGCGAATATCTGTGGCTGCTTCGTTCGTGGTATGCCAAGTAATACCTTTTTGCGTGTTTGTATCCCCATTAAAAGTTACGCTGATTTTCTTAGGTGTATCCTCCGCTTTTATGCCAAGAGACATTCCAAGATCAAATGTTAGGTCGGAGCTTGTACTCTTTTGTTGAAAAACCGCCACCGCAATTTCATTTTCACCAGCTGTTAGGTTGGCATCAGAAAGGTCCAGCGAATACGTTTCATATGCGGTAGCATCGTCTGACAAACTACCTGAATAATCCGTAAAATCAACTGGCTCTTTCTCATAGCGAACTCGTTGAATTTCTTTACCATTGCTATAGATTACTGCACTATCATCCGCTTTTAGCTGCAATTGCAACTTGTTATGCTTGGTTAAATCATCTTGTGTAATGGTTATTTTTTTACGGAATAAATAGACTGGATATTTATTATTTTCATCTTCCCCATAAGTAAGGGTCGTATTGATTTTCACTTGATCATTTTTAGGATGATAGCCGAAAGGTCCTACTCCGGTGTCCCAGCTTTGATCATCGAAGTCTTTCGTCAACCATTGATCACCTGGATATTGATCGCTCCCTTGATTGTAATAGTGCCATTCTGATTCTGTTGCAATTACTGTTTCTTCTTTTTCAGCGGCCGAAGACAGTTTGGCGTTACTGATCAACCCAATCAAGAGCAAAATACTTACGAGTAACAGTTTTTTTACACTTTTTTTCATTTTTTTCCTCCTTCACATGATACAATCATTATAGAATTCAACTATTAATATCACGTAAATTTTGAAAACACTTTTGTAAAATTTGTATTTGCTTTTCTAAATTTTTATTGCTAAGTTTACTTGACCTTGCTATTCTAAAGAAAAAAAGGAGCACATCTATGAAAAAAAGAGAACCTTTACAACCACGAATTCCCAGAATATTGTCTGATGAAATCATTCTTCCTGAGGATGAAGGGTTTTATCAGCAGTTACTGCTTGCTGATCAAGATTTTTCGTATCTAGAAATTGATCAATTGTGCTTCCAACAATCCCATATAAAGAAAACCAAGCTCTTGAACATGCGCCTGACGAAGTTTGAATGCATGGATGTGCAATTTGAAAATTGTGACCTTTCTAATGTCGAATGGATTGCGGGTTCTTTTCATCGTGTTATTTTTAAAAATTGTAAGCTAACTGGCTCGAATTTCGCCGAAAGCGTCCTGCACGATTGTCAATTCATTGATTGTGTCTGCAACTATACCTCTTTTAATTATGCCCAATTGAAAATTGTTCACTTTCAGGAAACTTCCTTATTAGAAGCTGAATTTTCCGAAATAAAATGGACGTACCTTACTTTAGATAAATCGAATTTAACAGGCACAACCTGGTTTCATACATTATTAAATGGGCTCGATTTTTCTCATTGCTCTTTTGAAAAAATCGCCTTCTCACAAGAAACGATCCGTGGTCTAACGGTAAATCAAGAACAGGCAATCGTCCTTGCACTTGGTCTAGGAATTATCCTAGCTGACTGATCTCTATAAATGTATTACTTACTCATAAGGAGCTGTTTCCATGAAAGAAATCAACTATGTATTCAATCAGACCTATACAATAGAAGAAATTTACATTTTGTATCAACCGGTAGGATGGTCCAATTATTTACATAATCCTGAAAAAACAGTAGCTGGAATTAATCATTCTCAATCATTAGCCGCACGACTAGACGACGGGACATTAGTAGGCCTAATTCGCGGAATTACAGATGAACAAACCATTTTGTTTATTCAAGATATTTTAGTTATTCCCAAGCTGCAAGGGCAACATATCTGTACCACTTTAATGAAAAAGTTTTTAGTAGCCTACCCTACTGGTCAAACCGTTTTGCTTACGGATCAAACTGATAAGACAAAATCTTTTTATGAATCGCTTGGTTTTATCACGGTGGCAAACTATGGTGCTGCCTATGTTCGGGATATTCGTTAAACATTCATAGAGTTACCGTTGACACCCCACTCCTCTCTGTCATGTTCTAAATAACCAAAAGAGAACAACTGAAAAGTGATTTTAATCTCCAGAAGAAAATAAGTAGAATTAAAGTATCGATCCGGATCTTTTTGCTACTTGTTTTTATTATAAATTTTTTGTATAATAAATGATGGTTTTAAAAAATCATTTAGATTTACTCTTTTCCATGCAGCTTTAATTCAGAGAGGAATATAACTATGCGACATAAAAAAATTCTTACACGATGTTTGTGGTTCGCAAGCATTTCTTGTATTTTTGTCATAGGAGCAAACAAACTACTTTCGCGAAGCACGAATCCAGCAATCGTGGAGGCACATCCCTCAAGTACGGTAACAATTAATGTGGGAACCGCTAACGAACAACAAATCCCAGTCGATTCGACAAATTTAGTTGAAAAAGAACTGGTAGATCAAAACGGTTATAAAAATTATGTTCAAAACCCGTCATCGACACTTTCTCTGACGAAAAACAAAACGATAGGCGAAAGTACCATTGTAGGCGATGTCGTGTTAGACAGTCGCGTTTTAAGCAATGGAAAAGTCATGTTATTACTCTCACACAGCAATTATAACTGGGTAAGTGGTAATCCCAGAGAAATTACAACCGCAGAAGTACTCCTATGCAGTGCGGATGGTACTCCAGAAAAAAGAATTCCCGTAAATGGCATCTATCCAGACTGGGTAAATTCAGTCGCCGATAAATCGTATACAGCAGGTATCAATCTAATTTATTCGAATGGCGATGGCACATACACGATTCCTTATAATTCTCTGGATGGCTCCTCGCAAAAAAAAATATTGATTGTCAACGAAACATTAACAAGCGTTGTTCGTCAAAATATGGACTGGGGAAGCTACGGTACAGAAAATCATAGTTTTAATCGAAACAATGAAGATTACACAGGCCAAATTTATTTGTTTTCTTTTATGGATAAAAACGCAACTCAAAAATCAAACTTTAAAATTTATCCCTTAAACAAAAATGGGACAGTGGAAGCACCCGGCGTCATTAAATCGATGTACAATCATGTTGGTTACACCACACTTATGGGTTCACAGCCTTCAGATTGGTTCGAGGGTTTGACCGCTATGGTTCGCGGACCTAATGAAGAATATGTGGGAATAAGTACCTTTGCCAACCACTCCGTTTCAATCGGCATCAAAAATATGGTTGTCATTTGGGACAAACACGGAACTCCCCTCTATATTCATTATTTGAACGACAAAAAAAATTCATCTGGAATTTACCAAAAAGAAATTTCAGACGTTAACAACTACTTTCTAACAGAAAATTGTGATACAACAGTGAAACTGCAAAAAATTGATGTTGCTTCAAGATCCCTACAAACCGTACAAGAATTCCCAGCCGGAACAACGATTCGTTTCTCGCGAAATTCAGATGGCACTTACCAATTTTACGGATATATTAAGAATTTTACCGGCATATTTTCTGGCTACGGTTCCACTGCTTCAGCTGTAGTTGGTATTATGGATAGTAATTTTACGATCAAAACACTGAATTCAATTGCAACAACGAGCACTATCGACATCAAAAAAATGCTCCATTTATCCGATGACAATTACTTCATAAGTGGCTCGACAACTGGTCAAGATTTTTATAATCAGCTAAATGGAGTTTGGCAGCAAAAGCAAACTCCACATAATGATACAAAGAATCTGCTCTATGGCACGTTGAAAAGCCGTTTGGACTATGCCCCCGCTATCAACAAAAGTGTTGAATCAATTGCGGTTGACTTAGATGATCCAACGCTAACATCCGATGTGAAAGATTCTAATCAATTAACTGCTTTAGATCGTTGGTTAATTACCGGGGAAAAAAATGGTACTTATTCTAGTCCAACATCGATCAAAGTCCATGATCAATTTGATTTAAATTATAGCTTAAGTGGTCACAATCAGACTTGGCTCAATCAGCGAATCAATCGCAATAAAGAAGATCCAGACTTAGCAATCGATTGGCAGGCTCTCGGTTTTGATCGAACAAATGCAGGACCACAGCGCGTAACCTATTTTATTTCAGACAGCCAGAAACAAGTAACCAGCACTTCTCGTTGGATTAACGCTGAAGACAAACAAACTGTCACAGATACAAAAGGATATCTCCGAGCTGAAAATTTTTCTATTTCTTACCAAGACATTGCCAATCATACTATCGCGACGCAAAATGACCTAAAAAAATTAGCTCAAACGCAGGCTTGGCTCTCTGAACCGACAAGTATGACGGCTCCTTATATTGAAAACAGTAAAGCAGCAACACCTACGTATAGTTCACATGTCAGTTTTAACGAAACACAACTAGCAACACTTCAAGCAGCTAAATCAAGTGAGCAAGCATACCCTTATCCACTAGATATCACATATGAAGATTCTGCTAATTCTGTCAAAGTGAGCCGCAGAATTTGGGTATTTGTTACGACCAAAAATACAAAAGTAGACACTGAAAATGATATTGTCATCTATGCAAACGACTATACGCGTATTTTTCATCATGCTCCAAGTGAAACAGCACAAAAAGCTTATACAAGTTCAGATATCAACGTTTATGATTACGCGACTTTATATACGGAATCCGATCAGCTTCCACCACTCGCAGATAAATCAACGACAACAGGATTAACAGCGGATATTACCTCCATTATCAATGTAACACAACCAGGTACGATCGCTCATCCGCTCTTTACTTATAAAAATACCAGCACAAGTGTTGCCGTGACTTTCAAAGAAGCAGAAGCAGCAATTACCATCAAATTTGTTGATGAAGACAACGCAGACATCCATCCTGCTATCAGCCTAACTGATAAAGTAAATACGAAAAAAGACATAACAGCAGCAGCAGAGGTTCGCACAACGATTGATACACTTTTAAAAGATCAACTGTATGAAGTCAAAACACGTCCTCCTAACGAAAAAGCCGTTCTCATTCCCGAAAATGGCACCGAAGTTACGTATATTTTTGAAGGATTTATTGGTCTGAAAAAAGTCACCGATCTGTTATCCTTTCAGACTGGATCCACTTCATCAAACAAACAAGAATTGTCTTATGAAAGTACAGAGGATTTTGTGTTAAAGATTACAGACAATCGCGCACAAAATAATGCAGCCGATGGTCAAAAACGCGGACAATTTACGATTCAAGCAAGGCTTTCAAAAGAATTTACAAAAGCGAACCAGCCAAGTAAAAATTTAACGGGCGCAAAACTCATTTATAATGATGGTAAAACAGATACAGAAATTTTTTCTGGCGGAAATCAGATTTATTCCTCTTCTACTAGTAATGTTTCTCGTGATTATATTCTGAAATTAGATAAAAACTCTGGGGATAAAATCCTGGAAAAAAAAGAGGGGTTTCGTTTAATCGTGCCTGCTGGTGTTGCTGAAAAAGGAAAATATTTGGCAGAAATCACTTGGGATTTAGTTCAGGGACCCTAAAATCCAGCTTTGACCATGTTTATTAAACGCTTCTCGTTTTAATCAAAAAATGCGTTGAAAGAAAAATCTTTCTACGCATTTTTTGGTCTATACATTTTCGATTAGAATATCAGCAAACTCTGAACAGCTAACTTCAGTTGCATCCTCTAATAAATGAGCAAAATCACTGGTCACTTTTTTCGTTAAGATTGCTTTTTCAATTGCGCTCGTGATCCGTTTGGAAACTTCTGACCAGCCAATATACTCAAATAATAGACAACCTGATAATAAAAGTGAGGAGGGATTGGCTTGATTTTTTCCAGCAAGATCCGGGGCTGTTCCATGCGTGGCTTCAAAAATCCCATAACCTGTTTGATAATTAATATTTGCTCCCGGTGCTATACCAATGCCACCTACTTGGGCAGCTAAAGCATCTGAGATATAATCCCCATTTAAATTCATAGAAGCGACCACATCAAAGTTTTCTGGATACAAAAGAATCTGTTGCAAGAAATTATCGGCAATCACATCTTTCACGATAATTTTACCACTTGCTACCGCTTCTTTTAGAACTTGATCTGCCGTTTGTTCACCCGAAATTGTTTTTATTTTAAGATATTGATTCCACGTAAAGACCTGATCTGCATATTCTTTTTCCGCGAGTGCATAGCCCCACTTTTTAAATGCGCCTTCTGTAAATTTCATGATATTTCCTTTATGAACGAGAGTCACCGATTGGCGTTTTTCACGAATGGCATAAGCAAGAGC
>JAATGB010000021.1 GCA_015654945.1 Lactobacillales bacterium
TAGCCCTTTAAGCTATTTGCGATCGAAGGCTGCAAATCTTGCGTCATGGTTGCGACAACTGTTGCAATGACAGCCGAACCGAAACTGGAACCAAGACTTTCAATTATATTGATGCCAACGCCTGCTTCTGGCAGTTGTTTGCTGGTGAGGCCTGTGTACGCATCACTTGTTAATGGTAAATTAATGCCCCCAAAGCTTGTACCACGAATGAATAATATAAGCGAAATCCAAACCATGCTCGTTTTATCCGTAATAAAAATCAGTGGAATGGAGCCGATCAATGAAACGGTAATACTGACTAAAACAACGTATTTTGCGCCGATTTTATCAATCATTTTGCCAATCAAGGGGCGCGTAAGGAGCATGCCCACTCCTTGCGGAATTAAAGCGATGGCGGCCTCGATTGCTGTAAAGTGCCGGAAAGTTTGGAAGAACAGAGGAAGAATTAACATCGGTCCCATGATCGTAATATTGGCTAAAAACAAACCAATACTTGAGGCGGCGAAGCTCTTGTGACGAAATAAATTCAGTGGGAGAACCGTTTGATTTTTTTTAATATGGTTATAAATAAGGTAAATGATGGCTAAGAATAACCCAATTCCAGCCCATAAAAGGGTTTCGCTATTCGTAAATGAAGCATGATCTGCTGCTTTGGTAATGCCGTAAATCAAAGTTGCACTCATGAAAGATAAGGTGATAATGCCAAACACATCTAATTTACTTTCTTTATTAAAAGGTTCGAAATCAGGAATCGTTCTCATCATAAGCGGTGCCGCAAGTAAAACGATGAAGACGTTGATAAAGAAAATCCAGTGCCACGATGCGACTTGGATAATAAATCCGCCCATTACTGGTCCCAAAATTGGGCCGAAAATCATCGGTGTGCTGACAATTGCCATGACTTTTCCTAAGTTTTCTGGGCCGGCAGTTTTGACTAAGAGCGTGGACATAAGTGGCGTTATGATTCCTGCACTAAATCCTTGAAGCAATCGAAAAAAGATAAAGCTGTTCACATTCCAGCTGATCCCAGCTAGTATTGAAGTAACACCAAAGGCAATGACTGCGCCCACAAAAATTTTTTTCCCATTAAATTTATTCATCAGCCAGCCGGATATCGGAACGGCAATTGCGAGAGCTAAAACATAGCCAGTAATTGACCATTGAATGGTATTTAGTGTCGTATGGAAATCTTTAGTTAGTTGATCAATGGCGATATTCACCATGGTGGAGTCGAGCATTGGCGCAATAGCACCTAGTGCGATGGCCCAAGCTGCTGCAAGTATTTCTTTTGGTAGTTTTGATTCTGTTGTCTGTTCTTTTAACATAATTGGATCCTTTCATGTGTGTATTTAGTTTCCTTGGAAACAAAAATACTTTACCATGTTTTTGTTTCCGTGTCAATAAAAAAAGCTTCACTTGTTTGAGTGAAGCTGTGCATCATTTTATAGGGTTTATTGATTTTTTATTTAGTGAAGTGTAAGTCCCTGTTTCTTTATTTCTGTATCTAAATGGTCACTATATTTTTCGATGAAGCGAAGCATTGAATCAAATTGCTCATCCGTTATTTGTTCAAATACGACTTGATCGCGTTCCTGAAATTCTTTGTGCAGTTCTTCATGAGTGTGATACACCTTTTTTCCCTGCGTGGTTAGTCTGAAATAAATTTCTTTTTTGTTTGTTTGGTTTTGATAGCTTTCAATCAATTTTTTCTGGATCATGCGTTTGGTCAATTTACTGATAGCGCCTCTTGTCATGTAGAGCGATTCGGCTAGTTTGGTGACATTTGGCTCCGTATTTTTTTCAATCGCTTCGATACAATGAACTTCGGAGGATTTATAGCCTGCAAGGATTGCTTCCATTTTATGCTTATTCAGCCAAACCAGCTTATCAAATAAATTTCTGAAATCTGTTGTGAGCTTTTCTTCTTTGTTCATGTGTGCTCTCTCTCCTTCTATTGATACGATAATCGTATTATAACGGATGATTGTTTCTGTTTCAACAATAATGAGAGAAGAAGAGACGAAAAGCTGTATAAGGTAAAACGGTGTGTAAGTTTGATCAGTTGCCAAGTTTCTTTTGTATATGGTATGTTAAATTACAATAAAAATAAGGAGCTGATCAGAATGGCTGTCGATGAGTTAGTCGAAAAAGTAAAATCACTTATTAGGGAAGGAAAGCTAGAAGATGCGAAAAAGTTTGTGGAAGCGCACAAAGATGAAATTGGGGATAAAGTCTCCGGGTTAACAGACTTATTAGGGAAAAATACTGAAGGGATTGCTGATAAAATTAAAGACTTTTTTGGTAAATAGACAAATTTGCGATTTTTAGATACTTTATAAAAAAACAGAAGAGTGGGGAAAAACTCACTCTTTTTTTGATGTAAAAAAGCGAATTGCTTATCAATATATGATATAATTATGGAAACATAATAGGAAAGATAAAAGGTAGATAAATATGGGACTGATCAAAAAAGTTGTTGGGACTCTTTTTCTTTTTGTTGTCATTGTTGTACTTGCTTTGGTGATTGCACTGAGTGTTTCCCCGCGCCCTTTTACGTACTGGCTCGCGAATTACACACCACTTGCAGAGGAACCTGCTTCACCAAAATGGATCAAAGAATATACAGATCAAGTAAAAGAATACAAGGATATCATTTATCCTTCCGCGCACAAGAGTAATAACTTAGATATCTATGTACCCAAAAAGCAAACGACCGAAAAAATTCCTGTTATATTCTGGATGCACGGTGGCGGGTTTGTAACTGGAGATAAAGCAGGGCTCAAGGATTGGGCTGCGATGATGGTTTCAAAAGGATATGCAGTGGTATCGATTAACTACGAGGTTGCACCAGATGCCCATTATCCTACGCCGGTTACTCAATTTAGTGAAGCTTATTCTTATTTGAAAAAAATTCAAAAAAAATATCCGGAACTCGATTTTTCGCGGATTATTATTGGTGGCGACTCTGCCGGCGCTCAAATTGCTGGCCAATTTATTGAAGTGCAGACGAACCCAACCTTGGCGAAGAAAATGGGAATCGACGCTGTGGTTCCTGCTGAAACGATCAAAGCCTCATTACTTTATTGCGGGCCGTATGATTTAGAATCGCTTGCAAAAGTAGACAGCAAGTTTATGCGTTATTTTGTCAAACAAATTGGCTGGGCTTATTTTGGCGAACGTAGTTGGGAAAGTTCCAAAGAAGCGCAAGAAGCCTCTGTTACACAATATGTAACGAAGGAATTTCCGCCAACGTTTTTGACAGATGGGAATAGTGGTTCGTTTGAAAAGCATGCTAAAAAGCTAGAAAAAGAATTGCAAGCAAAAAAGGTTCCGGTTAAGAGCTTATTTTTCGCAAGTGATAAAGAGATTGGCCATGAATATCAATTCCAATTAAATACAGATGAAGCAAAAGAATGCTTTGCTCAAACGATTCAATTTTTAAATGAGCACGTAAAATAAAAAAGAGCTATTAAAAAATGTCGTCATCTGATGAAAGTTATCGAAATAGGTAAAATACTCGAGCAGTAAAAAAATGAATTGATTTTAGTTAGGGAAAGGAACTTCCTGCTACCCGTTCCCTTTCTTTTTCTAAATTGTTGGAAGTCTGCTAGGCATAATTTTTTATTCGTTCCTGCTATATAAAAATTCATTTGTTTGTGATTTTTTTTAGAAAAACAACGAATTAATAAGGAGAAAAATTGATGGATAGCTGGCCCAACAGTTTCTCGCTTTTTTCACAAAGTCGTGCTAAAATTAAATAAAGATGGTGTTAATTAGAGAGACAGGAGGCCACTGTTTGGCAGCCTAAATTTAAGTGTACACTCGATAAGGAGGGAATGTTGTGGACGCCGAAATATGGAAGCGCTTTATAAAAGGAGAAGGAAATGTTTTAGACTATGTTCCTAGTAGAATTGCCATTTCATGGAAGAGCTGTTACCTTAACCAAGTCGATCCCTATCTCAATAAACCTGGAAAGATTTTTACGACATCAGAATTGAAAAATAGTAAGCAAAAAAAACAAGAATTGATTCACTTGGTGCAAACAGAAGTTGCTCAGGTAAAAAATCTATTACATATTCAAAAACCATTATTTATTTTAACGGATGAAAACGGGACGATTATTTGGCGAGATGGCAACCACCAAGCAAAGGATTTTGCGAATGGTATTTTTTTTAAAGAAGGCAGTAGGTGGACAGAAAGAGATGTCGGCACGAATGCGATTGGGTTAGCGCTTGAAACGAAAAAAGCAGAAGTGGTTTCCGCGAATGAGCATTATTCCGCTGCTTCTAGAAATTGGAGTTGTGCCGCTGCGCCAATTATTGATGCGGAAGATAATGTTTTAGGTGTTTTGGATGTTTCGACGTACCAGAACGATTCGGCGAAAGAAGCGCTTATTTTGCTCACTGCGATTACGCAAAAAATAAGTAATCATATTCTTAGATATGAGCTAGAGCAAAAGCAAGCGTTGCTAACTTATGCAGCACAGCAATCAGAAAAATCGAAAGAAATTTTATGTGATACCAAATATAAAATTGTAAAGCTACCGGCTGATTTGGACGAAATTTTTAAAAGAAATTAAAATATTTATCAGTATTTAAAGACAGATATGATTTTTGATAAAAAAGATATCCTCTTCGAAGGGAAGCAAATAGGGTATCGTTTTATCATTCATTACGTACCGAAAGAGCACACCAGTTTTTACTATGCAGGAGTTCAAACAAAAAATGACGAATATCATGAATTCTTACACCAAACAATTATTTTGGCGAAAAGTCAATTGCCGATACATATTTTTGGTGAATCTGGCAGTGGGAAAGAAATGGTTGCACGAACCATTCATTTTAATAGTAAAGAAAAGGAAGGCCCTTTGGTCGCTATTAATTGTGGGGCAATGAATGAAAGCTTATTAGAAAGTGAATTATTTGGCTATACGGGTGGCGCCTTCACGGGTGCCAGTGCTTGTGGTTATAAAGGAAAAATTGAACAAGCCAACGGAGGTAGTTTGTTCTTGGACGAAATTGACAGTATGTCTAGCAAAATGCAAGCGACTTTATTACGCGTAATTGAAGATAAACAGGTTACGCCTATTGGTGGTCAACCGCGAAAGGTTTCTTTCCGACTGATCACTGCCAGTAATCAAGATATACGGAAAAAAGTTCGTGAAAAAACCTTTAGAGAAGATTTATTTTACAGAATTTATGTTGGAAAGCTAGTTGTTCCTCCTCTTCGAAATCGGATGGAGGATGTGCAGCCGTTAATTGATGATTTTTGTCAGAAAAAAAACTGGTCCATTTCATGGAAAGAATTAATTTTTCAAACGGCTATAAATTTTTCTTGGCCAGGAAACATTCGTGAGTTTCAGAACTTTTTAGAACGGCTATATGTGTTTTATCCGTGTGAGCAGCCATCTCAGGAACGATTAGTAGAATTAATTACATCAACCGTAGTAGAAGAAGAAGATGCGGTGACTACTGGAAAAGAAAAGAGTAGGATAAATGCGCGCCAAGAGCTTATTTGCACGCTAGAAAAAGAACATTATCATATGACAAATGCAGCGAAAAAATTAGGCATTTCAAGAGCAACTCTTTATCGGAGAATGAAAGGATACGGAGTCGAGTAATAAATAACTGCGTGCTTAAAAGGGGTTTACAAGCTTTCTATTATGAAATTTGTAAGCTCTTTTTTTATACAAAACTGAGGCATTTTGTTTCAAAGTTGTTCATTACGATTGGAACAACTTTAAATGAATTTTATTACTTGTGAATAAATACACTTTTCAAAAAATTTATAAGTAGTGCAAAAACAAGAATTTTAGAAAACGCTTTCTCAAATTGAAGATAACTACTGTGATGTCCTTCACAGCGCAGAAAATGAATTAAATTTGGCATGCTTTTTGCTTTATATAAAAACGAAAGACGATCAGGAAAGGAGTGGTTCGTTTGTTAGTTTGTAAAGGAGGGAATAGAAAAAATGGCAGGTTATGATTTAGTCGTTATTGGTTCAGGCCCAGGAGGATATGTTGCAGCGGTACGTGCTGCTCAAAAAGGGCTGAAAGTAGCAGTTATCGAAGCAAAGCAAATAGGAGGTGCCTGCCTCAATGTTGGGTGCATCCCCTCTAAGAGCTATTTAAAGCACGCGCATTGGGTGCTTTCAGCAGAAGAAGCTGCACCTTATGGTTTTCAATTTACAAAGGATTCATTTTCTTTTGAGAAGTTAGTTAATCGAAAAAATCAAGTGGTGAAAAAATTACAGGGAGGCATCCATTATTTATTTAAAAATAATGGTGTGACTTATATTGAAGGAAAAGCTCGGTTTCAAGAAAATCATGAATTGATGGTAGGCACGGAAAAAATAACTTATCGCAAAATTTTATTGGCAACAGGCGGACATCCCTTTGTTCCCATCATTCCCGGCTTGGAACAAGTCTCTTATTTAACCACAGATACTTTTTTTGACGAAATGATTTTGCCTGAGAAGCTAGTGATTATTGGCGGTGGTGTGATTGCAGTTGAGTTGGCTTTTGCGATGAATCCTTTAGGTGTAGAGGTCTCTTTAATTGAAGTAGCACCGGATATTCTTTTAACAGAGGAGGAAGCGGTTCGAGAGCTAATTAAGAAGAAGCTGCAGACGATGGGCATTGATATCATGATTCAGGCGGAAATCAGTGAAGTAAAAGAGCAAGAAGTGATTTTGAAAAATGGAACGAAAAAACGCTTTGATCAGCTGTTAATTGCGACAGGTAGAAAACCTAACTTAGAGCTTGCGAATCAGTTAGGCATAAAGTTGTCTGAAGGTGGACGTTTTGTCAAGGTAGATCCCTATTATGAGACGTCACGAAAAGGGGTTTATGCTATTGGTGATTTAATTGGTGGGTATCAACTCGCGCATGCAGCAAGTGCTGAGGGCTTAAAGGCAGTGGAAGCCATTTGCGGTACGCCTGTTTATCCTGTCGAACAGGAAATGATTCCGAGGTGTTTATATACGGATCCGGAAGTTGCGAGTTTTGGTTTAAGCGAAGAAGAAGCAAGGAAAAATTATGAAGTTGTCGTGCAGAAAGTCGCTTTTTCTGGAAATGGCAAAGCAATTGCATCGCAGGAAACGGAGGGATTTGTCAAAATAATCAGTGAAACAAAATATCATCAAATAGTTGGGGCAGTTATCGTGGGCAGTCACGCAACTGAGCTCATCCATACAATTTTGGCAGTGAAAAAAGCAGAAGGAACGATTGATGAGTTAGCAGCTATACTATTTGCGCATCCAAGTTTGTCAGAAGTCATTGGTGAAGCAGCGAATGAGATTTTAAGAAAACCATTTACAGAAAATGAAGGAGGAATTATTCATGAAAAAAATTGATAAAAAACGTGCGAGTTGGATCCTTAAAACGATGTCTGATATTCGCAATTTTGAAAACGAAACCCATCGCATCTTTACTTCGGGAGAAATACCTGGATTTGTACACTTGTATGCCGGTGAAGAAGCCATTGCGACAGGTGTTTGTGCGCATTTGACGGATGCAGATTATATTACGAGCACGCATAGAGGTCATGGTCACTGTATCGCGAAAGGGTGCGATCTAAATGGCATGATGGCCGAAATCTATGGAAAAGAAACAGGTCTATGTAAAGGGAAAGGTGGATCCATGCACATTGCCGATATCGATAAAGGCATGTTGGGTGCTAACGGGATGGTCGGCGGCGGCTTTCCAATTGCAGTTGGAGCTGGTTTACGAAACAAATATTTGAAAACAAAAGATGTAGTGGTTTGTTTCTTTGGTGATGGTGCCGCGAATGAAGGTGGGTTTCACGAAGGGGTCAACTTAGCCTCTATTTGGAAACTGCCGGTGGTATTTGTAAATGAAAACAATAATTTTGCCGAAGCAACACCGCAATGGTATTCTTCTGGATCGAAAACCATTGCCCAACGTGCGGAAGCCTACGACATTCCTGGAGAAAGACTTGATGGCAAGGATCTTGTCGCAGTCTATGAAGCTGCTGGGAAAGCAATTGATCGGGCACGTAAAGGAGAAGGGCCAACGCTGCTGGAATGTATGACCTATCGTGATTATGGCCATTTTGAAGGCGATGAACAAAAATATAAGGCAACCGCAGGCAAAGAAAAAGAACTGGCAGCTCGTGATTGCATTAAAGAATTTGGCACCTATTTACTTAGTGAAGGACTTCTTTCTGAAAAAGAAATTGCTGAAATTGCGAATACCTCTCAAAAAGAGATTGCAGCGGCCATTAAATTTGCAGAAGCGAGTCCAATACCAAGGCCAGAAGCTTTGTATGAAGACGTTTATGCAAACTAAGGAGGAGAAAAAAATGACGAGAAATATAACGTTTATGAAGGCAATCAATGAAGCGCTGGAACAAGCAATGGAGAAAGACGAGCGTGTGATTTTATTAGGCGAAGACATTGCTGGTGGTGCCGAAGTAGCGCATTTGGAAAAGAAAAATGAAGATGCTTGGGGCGGTGTTTTTGGTGTAACCAAAGGTTTAATGCCAAAATTTGGTCGAGAAAGAGTGATCGATACACCGATTTCAGAAATGGGTTATATGGGTGCGGCCGTGGGTGCAGCAGCGACAGGTCTTCGGCCAGTTCCAGAGTTGATGTTTAATGACTTCATTGGTTTTTGTTTGGATACAATTTTGGCACAAGGCTCAAAAATGCGCTATATGTTTGGTGGCAAAGCGAAAATTCCCATGACGATTCGGACGTGTCACGGTGCTGGCGCAAGCGCAGCGGCCCAGCACTCGGGCTCGTATTATGGCTTACTTGGAGCGATTCCGGCTGTTAAGGTAGTTGTTCCGGCAACGCCTTATGATGCGAAGGGACTCCTTCTAGCGGCGATTGAAGATGACAATATTGTGGTATTTTCGGAAGATAAAACATTATATGGGTTAAAGGGAGAGGTTCCAGAGGAATATTATAAAGTGGAAATCGGTAAAGCGAAGGTGAAAAAAGAAGGCACGGATTTAACGATTGTAACGATCGGCAAAATGTTGTATGTGGCTTTAGAAGTTGCCGAACAATTAGCAAATGAAAATATCTCGGTTGAGGTCATTGATTTGATTACTGTGGCGCCTTGGGATCAAGCAACAATTATCGCATCCGTTAAAAAGACAGGTCGTTTGGTAATCATTGATGAAGCGAATCCTCACAATAATACCGCAACAGATATTGCTTCCGTAATTGGAAATCAAGCGTTTGATTACCTTGATGGACCAATAAAATGTGTGTGTGCACCGCATACCCCTGTTCCGTTTGCGACGAATTTGGAACAGCTTTATTTACCAAATGCTGAGCGAGTGCTAGAAACAGCAGCTGAATTGATTGACGATTTGAAGAATTAGGGAGGTGGCAAAAAAATGGCAACAGAAATTATTATGCCGAAACTGGGCTTAACGATGACAGAGGGAACTGTGGATATTTGGTTAAAAAAAGAGGGGGATTCTGTTGAAAAAGGGGAGGCTGTCTGCACCATTAGTTCTGAAAAGCTTACTCACGATGTGGAAGCACCTGAATCAGGGATATTAACTAAAATTATCGTAGCACAAGGCGAAGAAATTCCTTGTCAGAAACCAATTGGGGTGATTTGCTCAATTGGCGAGGAAACAACAGCTACAGAGCCAGCCGCTGTTTCAAAGGAGAAATCTATTTCAGAAATAAAAACGAATCCGAAAAAAACAAGTACAACGAAACCACAAAAAGCAACAGAAATTACAGAGAAACGAATTTTTATCACGCCGCTTGCCAAAAAAATAGCGACAGAAAAGAACTATAATATTGCCGAAATTTCAGGAACTGGCGGCAATGGTCGAATTACGAAGCGAGATATTGAACTGTATCAACCAGCTCCTAACCAACCAGAAACACAAACACGATCATCGACAGCAGGTGCTGGATTAACCGGTATGCGAAAAATTATTGCACAACGAATGATGGGCAGTTTGCAGAATACAGCGCAAGTGACGATCCATCAAAAGGCAGATTTGACGAAATTAATGCTCTTCCGCAAAGAATTGAAAGAGAAGGCGGATATTCCATTGATAGATGGTCAGATGAGTATTACGACCTTGTTGGCAAAAGCAGTGGTTTTGGCATTAAAGGATTCGCCAGCGATGAATAGCTGGTATCAGCAAGGGAAGCTGACGGAACTCCGCGAAGTGCATCTAGGGATAGCCGTTGCGCTACCACAAGGATTAGTCGTTCCGGTAATTCAAAATGCGGATAAAATGACACTTACACAACTAGGAAAAAGTAGTCAAGACTTGATTGAAAGAACCAAAAACGGAACGTTAGATAGCACAGTTTTTAAAGGTTCAACCTTCACAATTAGTAATTTAGGTAAGAGTGGGGTCGAATATTTTACCCCAATTTTAAATGGACCAGAAACCGGCATTTTAGGTGTAGGCTCCTTACTTTCAGAATTGGCACTTGATGCAGCGGGAAATATCATTCAAAAACAAAAATTACCTTTAAGTTTAACCTTTGATCATCAAATAATTGATGGATCGCCAGCAGCAGAATTTCTAGGAAAGGTGATTCATTATCTCGAATATCCTTATTCCTTACTTCTTTAAAGACTAAAATTTTTAAACTAGTAGGTAGAATACATAGAAGAAACAAAAAAGAGGTGTAAACAAAATGACCTTGCAAGCCGGCTTTATCTTTTTAGCACCAGCAGCTGATTTTGAGAAAAATCGCCAGACAGTAGACACACCGGAAGTTTCCCTAACTGTTATTGGCGCAAAGAATTATGCGGATGCTGTAAAAGCAGTGATCGAACTAGAACGAAATGGTGTTCATGCAATTGAGTTATGCGGCGGTTTTGGCATAGAAGGAGTGGCTAAAATCAAGCGAGCGGTTTCCCCAAGCGTATCTGTAGGTGTCGTGCGATTTGACCAGCATCCAGGACTGGGAAATAAAAGTGGTGATGAATTGTTTACAAACTAGTTTTTTAAAATTATTAGACCACGAAAGCAGTAAGCCAGCTAAAAAGCGACTTATTGCTTTTTTATCGTTTGACATGCAGGTGGTGATGCAGCTGAACGAAAAATTTATTTAGAAAAAGCGCGTGCGTCTTTTGTTGCGTTTCTGATAATCAATTAGGGTAGAAGAAGGTGTTGAAATCAGGATCTAAAGCTTGAAAGTACAAGAGAACATTCGGATTTTCCAAGTGAGGCTAACTATTTTAGAACCATCGTGATCAGGAATTTCTTTTAAAAAGTTTAATGTTTTTTTTGCAAATAATTCAAAGTAGCGTGGTACACTGGAAGAAGGAAACGAGGGGAGCACATTGGGTAAGAAAATCGCACCGTTATTAACGCCTTTCGCAATTGTTTCAGTGGGCTTAGCTTTAGGTGCAACGACCACGATTGCTAATAAAGTGATCCAAAAGTCTTCGCCAACAAATGAAAGTTCTTTGCAAGTATCGACAAGTACCAGCTCTGTTTCACAAGCCAGCACTGACTCACAAGAAGCCAGCACAGCAAGCGCAACTGACTCGACAAGAACGACTTCATCAACAGCAGAAAGTGACGGAAATACTGGGACAAATGAAGAGCGAAAAGCCACGACGACCAGTAGTACAGAAACAACTGCAACACAAACGCAGACGCAAACGCAAACACAAACAGCGACGAGCACACAGACATCAGCGACAGAAACCACAAGCACACAACCATAGAAAGGAGGGCACATATGTTTACCATATTGGATACTGTTAATCGATTTTTAGGCTACCTGAATATTCATATCAAAGTTAAAAATCGAATTTATATTATTTTAGGCGTCGTAACAAACCTTTATATTGGGTATTTAGTCGTCGAATTTTTTCAAACAAAAGCTTATTTGCGTGGAAGTATTTATCTACTTATACTCTTAGTGCTTGGCTACTTTTGGCTATTAAATTATTTTTATTATTTCAAAGATAAGACAGTAAAATGGGATATTTCGCCATGGATTGAGCAAAAACTGATGCTTCATTTACCAGAAGAACAAGGAGGAAAAACAAACGAGCTTATCGCCGGGAAAGTGGGAGATCATGTGATTATTTATGATCATCCAACGCGTGAGTATGCAGCTAATGAGCTATTGACAGCTGAAGTAATCCTGACACCTGAAGGACAAGAAGCGTTGAAAAAATTGGTTACATATTTTAGTGAAAATAAATTAATCACACCTTATGGCAATAAAAAAGACAAAAAAATTACGCAAAAAACTTCAGCTTTAGTCGAACCATTACGAATTCCTTCAAGTGAAATTAGAGAAGAAGACGGACAGCTATTATTGTATGTGGGCTTGAATGCAATGGAACGGAAAAAAGTTGGTTTCGTTCAAAAAATTGCCAATATTGAAGGGAAGAAAATCAGCGAAAATTATTCCTTACAGCCAGCAACTGTTTCGATCTTAGGTGGCGAATTTAAATTACCTGGTCGAACAAGTCTGATCAAAGAATTTGAACCATATCACGTGAAATTAGAAGTGGCGATGCAAGCGAAAAATACCTAAAGAACTCCTTTGTTGGGCGAAAAAGCCGTGACAGGGGATTTTTTTAGCTATAGAGTAAATAGGTTGTAATAATACGGCTCAGAAGCCCAATTTATGACTAAATTTGAACGAAACAAGAAGCTATAAAAAAACAGTAGTAACTTTCTGTTAATGAATAAATCGCGCTGCTAGTTTTTAACTGCATTTTTGAGTAACAAATAGTGCACAGCTTTATTTTAACTGCCATTTGGAAAGTATGCCAGAAAATAAATGATTCCAGATGTTGCCTTTTTTACTAGTAAATTTCAAAAAAAATAGGTATGATTGAAGAAAATGAGGTGAGTGTGTTGAAATTTATTCATGTCGCGGATATGCATATGGATCGTTCTTTTGAAGGGCTAGGAAAAATCCCACAAGCTTTGAGTGCAAAGCTAAATCAGGAAAATCAAACTATGTTTGCGCGAATTATTGATTATGCTATTTTAGAACAAGTAGATTTTATTCTATTTGTCGGAGATACGTTTCATCAGCCGCAAATTTCTATTCAAACACAAACTTTTTTTATTGATCAGCTAAAAAGAGCAGCGGAACAGAATATTCCCGTTATTTTTTCTCTGGGCAATCACGATTATTATCAAAAAGAACGCTATTGGTTTGCTTTTCCCGCAAATGTTTATTTGTTTGAGGAAGAAACAGTTCAGACTTTTTATATTGAAACCAAAAAACAAGAGACCATTGCGCTTTCAGGGTTTTCTTATACGCATCGATGGATCAACGAGATGAAAGTATCTGAATTTCCGCGTCGTTCTTCAAAAGCGGATTATCATATTGGGCTGTATCATGGCCAAATCAAAACGGGAAATGATGGAAATAAATATGCACCACTTGTTCTTTCTGATCTCAAGCTGAAGGGCTATGATTACTGGGCGTTAGGGCATATCCATCAACCGACAGAGGTTCTGAGTCAACCTTTGACGCTTTATCCAGGAGCACCTATGGGACACACTAAAAAAGAAACGACCGCAAAAGGAATTTTGTTAATTCAGTTAACTGGGGGGATACGCCCTTTTTATCGCTGGGAAAATGTTTCAAATGTAGAATGGCACCAAGAAACGCTCGATCTGGCCTTTGCATTTGAAACACAAGAGCTGCTTGAAGAAATTACGAAGCAAATTATCAGCAAAAACGTAAAAACGCCAAATAAAATTATTTTACTGTCCGTTACTTTTCAAAATATAACGGAAAAATCAAGTGATGAATTCCGACAAAAAATCACGAATGGCGAACTGTTAGAGTATTTACAGCAGCGTATATTCCAGCTCTCGGAAGAACGAATTTGGCTCTATGAATTAGATCAGGAAGCTAAGAATGAAACCATCCAGTTGCCATTAGGCGTACAGAAAGAATTGATTGATCAGTTGAGTGCAAGGTATGTGTCGGAAGCGTTTTTTGAAAAACGAATGCAGCCACTGTACCAGCAAAATCTGCTGGCAGATCGACTTCCTACCACCAAGAAAGAACGGGAAGCGCTAGTCATGAGGAGTAAACAAAAAGTTTTCCGTGATTTGGGCATTAAAAGAGAGGAAAAACCATGAAAATTAAAACCATTCAAATTGCCGGCTTTGGAAAATGGCGAAATCAAACCTTCCAATTATCGGATCAATTTCACGTCTTTCTTGGTGAAAATGAATCAGGAAAATCAACGATCTACGCGTTTATTCAAGCAATTCTCTTTGGTTTTCCCAGCAAGCGAAGCAGTAAGCGCACTTTTGAACCGAAAACGGGTTTTGATTATGGTGGCAAACTAATCCTGGAACACGAAACGTATGGAAGCGTTACTGTTGAACGGTTAAAGAGCAAACATAATGGCAAAGCAACTGTTTTTTTTGAGAACGGTAAAAGCGGAACGGAAGAAGAGCTAGCAGAATTGCTGTTTCCGCTGAATCCATTACTGTTCGAAGAAGTATACAGCTTTCAGACAGAACAAATTTTAGGCTGGGAGAAAATTGAAGGAGCGCACCTCGAACAATTGTTACTATCCATTGGCTTAGCTGGTAGCCAGCGGATGATCAATCTGAGTAATGCATACTATAAAGAGCAACAAGAATTGTATAAGCCGAATGGACGTATTCCGGTGATTAATCAAAAAATAGTGGCATATCAAGCATTAAGAGAACAAATTTATCACAAAGAGCAAGAAGAAAAAAGCTATCGGACTGTCCTGCTAGAAATACAGGACACGGAACAAAAAATTGAAGAAAATAGCCAGCAAGAATGGCAGATTACGAAAAAAGCACAAGAAGTTCAACGCCAACTCGATCATTGGTCTTTTTACGAGGAGTGGTTAGAACTAAAAGCGTTACCGCAAGAGGATGTCATTGAAGCAGAGCAAGTAAAAACACTGCACAAATTGTATCAAGAATATCAGTATTTACAGCAGCAAGAGGAACTGCAAGTAGAAAAGATAAGCACAGCAGGCAGCTTAGCAGATCAGAACCCAGAATTTTTATTTTATTTTGCAAACGAAGAAAAATGCAGACAGCTATTAGCACAGCAAGTGTCCATCACAAAATCTGTATCAGCCAAAGCCATTTATCAGGCACAAATCGCGGAGCAGGATAAAGAACAGCAAGAATTACGTGAAGAGTATCAATGGGAAAAGGAACAATTGCAAGCAGTATTTACCAAACAAGAGGAACAAAAAGTTTATCAGCTATTGAATCAAGAGCAAGAGTTAGCGCAGCAACAAGTCGATTTAGTCGCGAAAGAGCAAGAACTTGCACGAAAAATTGCGTTTACTGATGAGCAAGTGACCATTTTAGAAGAAAAGTTGAAGCAACGAACGATGCCATCTTGGCTGAATGCTGTCTCGAAGGTGGTAGGTGTATTCAGTTGTGTGTTGCTCATTTGTTCGGCGGTATTTTCGTGGCCAATTGTATTTTTTTGGCTTAGCTTGATCCTTTTGGTGAGTATGGGCGGAACGATTTTATTTACGAAAAAGAATGGCTCTGATACGCAAGGAAAAAAGCAAAAAGAATGGCGGGAGTCATTAAGTCAACTAGATTGGCTACAGGCTGAATTAGCAGAGGTTCGCACGAGCTTAACGAAAAAAAAAGACCAACAAGCAGAGCTTCAGGCAAAAACGGAACAAATAAGCAATGCATACGGTTTTTCGTTGCAAGAAAGAAATCAGGGAATCCTTGCAGATCGTAGAAGATACCAACAGTTGGTACAGGAGCAACTGCTTTTGCAAGAAAAAATAAGAAAAATCGAGAAAGAGCTGAAGGTATTTTGGCACGAAGCTGCTTTTCTACAAAAATGGCTGCCACTTGATCACTACAAAGAGCTAGAGCTTTTAGAAAAAATAAGAAAAAATATTCAAAATGTGGAAGCAAGTAAAAAGACGGAGCTTAAGGGAAATAATACACTTGAAGCACAGCGAGAATTAACGAATATCCGGACTAGGAAGCGGCAATTGCAAGAACGTATACAGCCTTTTTTGACGCAGAATAAGCTTGAGCGAATTGAAGAAATTCCTTATTTGATTGAGAAAAATCAAGACCAAAGCAAAAACCGAGCAAAAAATAGCGAGTTAGAAAAATTATTACAGACAATTTTTGATCTAAAAATACCACACACCTATAAAGAACTGCAAAATGAACAACTAAAAATGGAACAGCTGCTTCTAACGAAACAACAAGAGCAACTGCAACTGCACAAGCAGCTACAGAAAGTTGATTATCAACGTACGAAGATGGAAAAAGATGGTGAGCTAGCCGCACTTTATCAAGAAGAAGCCTGGTTGAAGGAAGAATTACAAAAGGATACAAATCGGTGGGTAAGCGCACGATTAGGTGAACAATTGATCCAAGATGTTTTGAAAGTCTTGTCGGATCAACGACTTCCTGCACTACTGGCGACCACCACCGCTTATTTTAAAATTTTAACGGGTAACCACTATGAAAAATGTTTTTTGAAAGAGCACAAATTGTGTGTCCAAACAAGGAACAAAGAACGGTTTTCCATTCCAGAATTATCCAAAGGAACAACGGAGCAACTTTATTTAGCAATTCGCTTGGCCTTTGTTCAATTGCATAGTCAAGACTGTGCGTTCCCTGTTATAATAGATGATGGGTGGGTTCACTACGATCAGCGGCGAAAACAAGCATTATTTGAGCTACTCTATCAATTTAGTCAAAATATCCAAGTGATTTGTTTTTCATCCGATCAGCAAATTCTTGCGTATATTAAAGAAAGAGCAGGGCAATATACAGTTTTGCAGAAAGGATGGGACGATGAAAAAGTTAAGAGAACTGACAGTTGATGAGACATTCGAAATGTTTGTGTTAGTCAAAACGGCGGATGTTCGCGTTGCTAAAAATAATAAAAAATTCATTGCATTCACATTTCAGGACACATCTGGCACAATTGATGGGAAATATTGGGATGCATCCGATGAAGAAATCGGGAAATTTAAAGCTGGAAAAGTTGTAAACCTAAGTGGGAAAAGAGAGACATATCAAGGGAGAGCACAAGTTAAAATTTTGCATTTACGACTAGCGCAAGTAGATGAGCCAAATCAAGCAAACCTTTATGTTGAAAGAGCGCCCGTGAAATCTGAGGACATGTTGGAGGAGATCAACCAAACCCTTTTTGAGATTACGAATGCTCACTGGCAACGAGTAGTCCGCCACATTTTAAATAAATATCAGCAGGAATTTTATGAATTTCCGGCTGCGAAGACGAATCATCACGCATTTGCAGGCGGTTTAGCGTATCACACAGTTTCAATGCTGCATCTTGCAAAAGCAATTTGCAAAGAGTACCTCGAGCTAAATCCATCTTTACTCTATGCGGGAGTCATTTTGCATGATATTGGAAAGGTTTTAGAACTTTCTGGTGCAACTTCGACCGAATATACAATTGCTGGAAATTTAATCGGTCATATTGTGCTGATTGATGAAGAAATTGCAAAGGCATGCCAAGCGTTAGAAATTGATGATCAAGAGGAAGACATGATTGTATTGAAACATATGGTTTTGTCCCACCACGGTCTACTTGAATATGGCTCACCTGTTCGCCCGAAAATCATGGAGGCAGAGGTGCTGCACCAAATCGATACAATTGATGCTTCAATGCAAATGATGATCGGCGCGTTAAAACAAGTGCAGCCAGGTGAATATACTGAAAGAATTTTTGGATTAGATAATCGTAATTTTTATTTGCCGAACGAATGATCGATTTAAAGCAGAGAAAAAAGCAATTGACTAAACGTCAATTGCTTTTTTACATGTGTGTGTTATTTGCTAGAAGAATCTTCAGCGCTAGTAGATTCTGTCGTTTCAGAAGAATCTTCTTTGGTTGTTGATGAAGAAGATTTTTTCTTCGAGCTAGAAGAATCAGAAGTGCTAGAAGAGCTTGTATCAGTATAAGTAGAAAGGGCATCTTTCAAATCATCATCATTAATCACAACGTCCGCTTTTTTTAATTCTTTTTTAATTACTTTTGTTTGGAACGTGCTATCACTTAATTTAGAATCTTCGACAATTTTTTTAATTGTTTTTTTATAAGGTTTCATGCTGTTGCCTTTGTCTTTGTTCTTCGTCATTTTAACAATATAGTAAGAAGTTGTTTGTGCGTAAGTGCTACTATCGGTAACGGTTGAAGTAATTACTTCAGAAACAGCACCATCTTTTAATGCAAATGCAGCAGTTTGAACTTCGGTTGGAATTGTTGTATCGGTCGAGTCAAACGATACTTTACCACCATCTTCGTTCGTTGTTGTATCTGTGGATTTTTCCTTCGCTAGTTTCGTGAAGTCTCCACCTGCTTTGATTTCTTTCAGAATGGCGTTTGCGTCATCTTCTGAATCGGCTTTGATGATTTGTGCAGATACTTCTGGATGGTATTCTTTCCACGCTGCTTTTAATTCTTTATCGCTAACGGTAAGGTTTGCTTTTAGCATTGCTTCAAAGTAAAGACCATTTCGAATCGTATCTTTATAAGAAGATTTGGTGTAACCATATTGTTTTAGAAGTGTTGTAAACGAATCACCATATTGTTTTTTGGCGCTGTTGTATTGTTTGTTTACAGCTTTGTCCGTTACCTTATCGCCATAGCCTTCTTCTGCCACTTTGTAGATCACCATTTGTTGGAACGCTTGTTGATTCGTGGAGGTAGCTTTGATTTCATTGTAGTAATCTTCTTGCGTGATATCTCCACCTTTTAAGCTTACTAAGGCTTTATTACTAGAGCAAGCAGCTAATGACATGATAGACAGCACACCCGCCACAGCCAAAATTAATTGTTTTTTCTTCATTATTGCACTTCCATTCATTAAGATAATTGTTTATTAATCAGATAATTTCTGACTCACTTTTCCTACTATAACATAATCAGGAAAAGAAACAAACGCAATTTCCATAGTTTTATAATAAAATCAAAAAAATGATGATTAAATTGGAAAAAATTCTTACAATCTTCATAATTAATTCAATTTTTAACAACTATTTTTGAATTTGGTTCTTTATTTTATCGACTTGTTTGGTTATTTCAGTAACTCTTGGAGTCGCTTGGAACTTGAAACTATTCAGTGTTTTTTTTGTTTCTTCTTTGATAACTGGAACCACTTCTTGACTGGTTTGACGGAGAGTTGAAAGCGAGGTCTTAAAGTTCTGTAAGCTATCATTTAAATCGTCCGTTAATTTAATTGAATCGTCTAATTCTTGCTGCCATTTTCTCTTCGTTTCAGCTCCTTTTGCAGGCGCAAAAAGAAGTCCAACAACTCCGCCAACAACGGAGCCAAATGCAAGACCTTGTATAAATTTTTTCATTTTTATCCCTCCACCTGTTCATTGATTTTTTTGGCAATGTCGGTCATTTCTTCAGATGAATAATTGGCACTATTATCTTTAAAAGTCATTGAAAAGCCGTCTTTTTTCCCGTAACGAGGAATTAAATGGATATGTGAATAAAAAACGGACTGGTAGGCTACTTCTTTATTATTATTGACAATATTAAGACCAGCCATGTCGGGAAAAGCTTTTGCTAGCGCCCGAGAAATTTTAGGAATCCGTGAAAAGAGCTCGGCTGCGGCTGTTTCGTCATAGTCGAAAATATCTGTCTGCTGTTTTTTAGGAATCACTAAGGTATGCCCTTTGGTTGATTGGGTAATATCTAAAAATGCGTAAACCTTGTCGTCTTCATAAACTTTGTAACTTGGAATTTCTTTGCGTAGTATTTTATTAAAAACGGTATCTTCCACAGTATCTGTCTCCCCTTTTTACTTAACTTTACCACAAATCGAATAATTTTGGAAAGTCTTTCCATCTCACTGTATTTTGAAATTCCTTCTATGGTATAATTCTAATGTAAAAGAAAAATGGAGGAAATACAAAATGAGTTTAGCAATTGACCAGTTAACAGGAGGCTATGGGCATATCCCTGTTTTAAAAGAGATTAGTTTCGATGTAAATCAAGGTGAAATTGTTGGGTTGATCGGCTTAAATGGTGCTGGGAAAAGTACAACTATTAAAAATATTATTGGTTTACTCACGCCACAAAAGGGCACGATTAAAATTGATGGGGAAACGATTAAAAGCAATCCTGAAAGCTATCGAAAAAAAATTGGGTATATTCCTGAAACACCATTTTTATATGAAGAGTTAACCTTAAAAGAACACATTGAAATTACTGCGATGGCCTATGATATTCCGATTGAAATAGCGATGAGCCGCGCTGAAACGTTATTAAAGACCTTTCGTTTGGAAAATAAATTAGCTTGGTTTCCTGCGAATTTTTCGAAAGGAATGAAGCAGAAGGTCATGGTGCTGTGCGCGTTTTTAGTGCAACCAAGCTTATATATTATCGATGAACCATTTTTGGGATTAGATCCACTTGCGATCCATGCTTTATTAGAATTAATGGATGAAATGCGCAAACAAGGAGCGGCTATTCTGATGTCCACCCACATCTTGGCGACGGCAGAAAAATTTTGTGATCGTTTTGTTGTGTTACATGAAGGGCGAATTCGAGCAGTCGGAGATTTGGAAACGTTACGATCAGAGTTTCAATTGCCAGGCTCTTCTTTAGATGAAATTTATCTGGCCTTAACGAAAGAAGAGGGCGCTGCTGAATGATGAAACAAGTTTATCAAAAAAGAGCACAAGCTCATCAGAAAAAGATGATGCGTTATTTAAAATATGTTTTCAATGATCATTTTATGCTCGTGTGCTTATTTCTATTAGGTGGCTTGAGTTATTCGTACTCAGAAGCAGTAAAAAACGTGTCGACTGATTTCTTCTGGGGAAAATGGTTGATTGCTACGGTATTTCTTTTGTCTCTCTTTCTGGGGAAAATGGCAACGTTAGCAGAAGAAGCCGATAAAGTGTTTTTACTCCCTAAAGAAAGAGAAATGCCGCGCTATTTGCAACAAGCTTTTAAGCATTCGATTGGTTTGCCGCTGTTAATTTGTTTTTTTGTTAGCGGCGCAAGCATGCCATTATTGATTGCTGTTTCCGGTTGGACCTATGCGATGTTTCCTTTTTATTTTGTATTGTTGCTTCTTTTAAAAATAAGCAACCTCATGGTACAGACGCGTGAGGTATTTCAAGAGATACAGTTGGCCCGTCAAAAAAGTTTTGGTATTTGGCTAATTGGGAGTATGATAAGTATTTTTTCGAGTGTTTTTTGGGTACCTTGGCTAGGTGTATTGGTCGCGTTGTTTTTAGTGGTGTATCAGTATCAGCTACTTAACCAGACTTTTCGTGAGGCCACAATTGATTGGGAAAAAATGATCAAACTGGAGCAGGCGCGGTTGCGTAAAATCTATCAATTTATCCACTTGTTTACAGATGTTCCAGGGATTTCAACCAATGTAAAACGTAGAAAATGGCTTGATTTCTTGGTGCAACCAATTAAAAAAAACCATGCTAATACGTATTTTTACCTTTACAGTAGAAGTTTTCTTCGTGGGACAGAATACAGCGGCTTATTTTTGCGCTTGGTTATGATTGCTGCGGTGATTGTGTTGTTCCTACCAGAATTTTGGGTTGCTTTAGGAATTATGTGTTTGTTTCTCTATTTAATTGGCTTTCAATTATTACCACTTTATACGCAGTTTGATTATATGGTTATGACGCGCCTGTATCCTGTTACGCTTCAGCAAAAGAAGGTGGCGGTTGAAAAACTTGTCGGTTACTTGCTCTCGATGGCTGGAATTGTGTTTATTGTGGTTAGTACGATTGCTTTAAAAAGTATGGCTTATTTCGGCATTATTAGTGCGACATTCGTGATAGAAATCTTTCTTTTTGTTAAAATATATTTACCTTATCGTTTACGAAAATTAGCTTGATTAAAAGATCAAAGGTCGCTTTGATCTTGGCTGTCTTATTCTATGAATTTTAAAACGTGGGATGTTGCAAGGAATTTCTGTTCAAAAAAGTCGGATGGAGAAGGACGAATGTCAATGGATTTTCAATTTGATAAGAACTGGCATCTTCAGCCGATTAATGGAGATTCTGGGAATACTTATATGGGTATAAAGGGTTCAGAAAAAGTCTTTATTAAGCGGAATTCATCGCCTTTTCTTGCTGTTTTGTCACGAGAAGGAATCGCCCCCAAATTGGTTTGGACGAGAAGAACCAGTAATGGCGATGTTTTAACCGCGCAAGAATGGCTAGAAGGGGATGTTTTAGAGGCCAGCGAAGTGGGAAACCGCTTAGATGTTGTTCGAATTATGCACCATCTTCATCATTCAGAATCGCTTAAAATGATGCTTTATCGCTTAGAAGTAGCAGAGGTTAGTGCGTTTGATTTACTGCGTAATTATGCGCAAGATTTGCCCAATGAACTCCAATCGAATAAGTATTTGTTACGCGTTTTTCGTTTTTTAGAAGATCATTTACCTGAATCGTATGTTTCACATTATTGTGCGTGTCATGGAGATGCTACAAATCGTAACTGGTTACTCTCGAAAGAAGAGCGTTTGTATCTTGTTGATTGGGATGCGACAAAGCTGGCCGATCCGGCACTGGATTTGGGTATTATTTTAGGCCGCTACGTTCCGTTAGAAAGCTGGCCTTCGTGGTTAAATGCATATGGTGTCAAGAGTACCAAGCGATTACTTGAAAAAATTTCCTGGTACAGCGCGATGGATTATCTCCTAAGAATTCGGACAGAATATGAAAAGCATGATTACCAACAAATGAATGCCGAAATTTTGAAGCTAAAGCGAATTTTTGCTTATTAATTTGGATTTTCTCTGGTATAATAATCAGAGAACTTTTTGAAAAGTAGAAGCTAAAATAAAGCGAGGAAGAAAATGAGAGTTAGAAATAAACCCTGGGCACCAGAAAAAATCGCCGCCTATCCCCAATATATTGTCAGTAATCCAGATGAGTGGAAAGGAAAATGGACGGATAGATTTAAGCGGAAGCAACCGCTACATATTGAAATTGGCACAGGGAAGGGTCAATTTATTACGGAAATGGCAAAAGCGCATCCGGACATTAATTACGTCGGTGTGGAATTACAAACCAACGTCATTGTCCTTGCCTTGGAAAAATTAATCGAAGAAGACTTACCTAATTTGCAATTATTGCATGTAAATGGAGAAGAGCTTACCGCCTTTTTCTTGCCCAATGAAGTCGATCAAATTTATTTGAATTTTTCAGATCCTTGGCCAAAAACAAGACATGAAAAAAGGCGCTTGACCTATCGTTCATTTTTAGAAACCTATCAAACTATTTTAAGAGAAAATGGCGAGATTCATTTTAAAACGGATAATCAAAAATTATTTGAATATTCTTTAGGTAGTTTTTCACAATATGGCTTGATTTTAAAACAGGTTTGGCTTGATTTACATCAGAGTGAGTTTGTAGGGAATATTATGACGGAATACGAAGAAAAATTTTCTTCACGCGGACAGCGGATTTATCGAGTGGAAGCTTATTTTCCTTGTACCAAATAAAAAAAGAAAAAGCAGTTGGTTTTGAAGTGCGCCCCCAAAGTTAGATTTTTAGTCTAACTTTGGGGGCGCACTTCATTTATTAAAAAATTGTTTTTTTGCACGTAACATTAAATCCGAACAATATCAATCACAGTGCCTGTTAGTGCGTCTGCAACAAACTCGTACTGAACCATTGTGCCATCTTCGATTCGAGAAATTCCACCGGTATACGTTTTCCCTTTAATTGCAAATTTCTGGCGTGGTTTTTTATCAAATTCAATCCATGAACCCTCAATTGGGCCTTCTTGTAGAAAGGATTGTTTGATAGCTGAGAGGACAGTATCGGCATTAAGTGGTTTATTTTTATGATACAAAAAAGCGCTAATCGCACCACTGATCGCTCCGATGCCTATTCCAAGCATTAAACCATTATTAAACATTCTGATTTCTTGTTCTTCATTCATAGGAGGTTCACCTTCCTTAATCTAATCGCTGCCTATATTGTAGCACAAAAGAGTGCGAGAAGAAAAAGAAATTGCTGTTAAAAAGTAACGCTTTTAGTTATAATGAATGGGAAAAGAAAGTGAGGTGTTTGTCTGCTTTATGCAGACTATTGCACATGGATGATAAACAATTTCAACGGATTAAGAACTTAACTGAGCTACAAGGAACGAGTGGATTTGAAGAAGAAATCCGCCAAGTCATGGCGACTGAAATAAAACCGTTTGTCGATTCTGTCGAGTACGATGGTTTAGGCGGTGTCTTTGGTATTCGCAACAGTAAAGTGGCGGAAGCACCAAGAATTATGGTAGCGGCACACATGGATGAAGTCGGGTTTCTATTGACACAAATTTTAGACAATGGGCTTTTTCGGGTTGTTCCACTAGGTGGCTGGAATCCGTATACGGTTTCTGCGCAAAGATTTACGCTAAAAACACGTAAAGGCGATTACCCCGTAATTTCTTCAGCAGTTCCACCTCATTTATTGAGAGGGACAAGTGGTCAAAAACAATTAGAAGTAACGGATGTGTTATTTGATGCAGGCTTCGAATCAAAAGAGGAAGCGGAGAGCTTTGGCGTCCGACCTGGTGATAGCATCGTGCCGAATGTGGAAACGATCCTTACGGCGAATGGGAAAAATATTATGAGCAAATCTTGGGATAACCGTTATGGCTGTACCGTTGTGCTAGATGCGCTAGAAGCCCTTCAAGATACGGCTTTACCCAATACATTGATAGCTGGAGCAAATGTTCAAGAAGAAGTTGGGTTACGTGGTGCGCGGACGGCTACTCATAAATTCAAGCCAGATCTATTTTTTGCAGTTGATTGCTCTGCTGCTGATGATATCAATGGAAAAAAAGACACATTTGGTCATTTAGGCGAAGGCTTTTTACTACGGATATTTGATCCGGGAATGATTACGTTGAAACGAATGAGAGAATTTTTGTTGGACACAGCGGAAACAAATCATATTCCGTACCAATATTTTGTTTCAAAAGGCGGCACGGATGCTGGACAAGCACATCTCGCAAATGATGGCGTTCCAAGTGCAGTAATTGGAGTTTGTGCGCGCTACATTCATACACACCAAACTTTATTCAATATTACCGATTATGAGGCAGCTAGAGAAATGCTAATTACGGTAATCAAGTCTCTTGATAAGAGCACGGTGAATACCATTATTTACGGAAAGTAGAGGCAAAAAATGAAAATTCCAGAAACAATGACTGAATTAGCGCCATATGTGGAAAAAGGAAAAAATGTTTTGTTTTTTACAGCAACTTGGTGTGGGGATTGTCGTTTCATCAAACCAGCTTTGCCAGAAATCGAAGAAGCGTTTTCTGCATACACGTTTGTTCAGATTGACCGTGATCAATTTCTGCCAATTTGTGAAAAATGGGGAATTCTAGGCATACCGAGTTTTATTGTGGTGGATGAAGGAAAAGAAGTCGGTAGGTTGGTGAACAAAGAGCGAAAAACCAAGGCAGAAATTGTCGCGTTTTTAAATAGTGTCACAAAATAAAAACGAAGTGGGTGGCAATCATGGAAGAGATGCAAGAATATAAAAATATATTAGTCGGAGTCGATGGCAGTGATGCTGCGAAAAAAGCGTTTCAGAAAGCTCTTGAAGTCGGACGGAGAAATCAAGCCCAGGTCATTGTTGCACATGTCATTGAAAATCGTGTTTTTGGTACGATGGATTATACAGCAATGAATGATCAAGTATTAGCACAGGAAGCGAAATCTGCCGACGAGTTACTAGCAGAGTATACTCAGTATGCCAAAGAAAATAATTTTGAAACGATCAAAACGGAGGTTACCTATGGCTCAGCAAAAACAACATTAACAAAAGATCTTGCTGAAAAATATAAGATTGATTTAATTATGGTAGGTCAGTCTGGGTTAAACGCCGTTGAAAAGCTTATTATGGGTAGTGTGAGCAGTTATATTATCCGAAACGCACCATGTGATGTACTTATTGTGCGTTAGAATAGTAAATTTTAGAATAGAGGATAAAGATGATTTTTAGTTATAATCCAGAAGCAGTCGGCGATGTATTATTCGTTATTGTCGCAGATGCGCAAGGGAAAAAAGTTCGTGTTGAACGCAAAAATAAGGTTGCACGAATATTCTTGGAAGATAGCCAAGAAACGGTTGGCTGGAACGTATTTGATTGCACCAAACTAATTGGAAAAATCGCTGGAATTGGCCAAGTTCATTTGACCGCGAACCAGCAAAAAAAGCTGAACAACCAACTTCATGAGGAAGGCTTTACAGAAACACTTGTGGATGACGCAGCGCCTAAATTTATAATTGGCTTTGTAAAATCATGTAAGAAGCATCCAGATTCGACTCATTTATCCATTACGCAAACGGAGATTGACAATGGGCAAGTTGTCCAAATCGTCTGTGGTGCAGCTAACATTAAAGCGGGTTTAAAAGTAGTGGTTGCGAAGGTCGGTGCAATGCTTCCTAACGGCCTGATTATTTGGCCTGGCATGTTACGTGGAGTAGAAAGTAGTGGCATGATTTGCTCTGCAAAAGAGTTGGCTTTGCCGAACGCTCCAGTGAAAAAAGGAATTTTAGAACTACCGTTTGATAGTGAAGTGGGACAACCCTTTTTTAAATAAACAACAAAATTTGAACGAGCTACTCTTTTTAATAGAGTAGCTTTTTTTTTATGCTTTGGTGATATAAATTGATAGAAAGAAACAATTGAGCAACGACTTTTTTGTTTTGGTTAAAAGAAAATTTTTACTTTGGAAAAAGCTAGAAAGTATACGCAGTTGGAGAATGAATCCATATAGCTGTCTACAATAATTAAAAACATTTAATTTTCTAAACGGATAATAAATGTAAAAGGATAATATATTGAAAAATGGTTTTTATCAAACGTTTTCACTTATTTTTTTAAAAAAGGTTGTAAAAAAAACGTCAATTGTGTATGATAAGTATATCTGATTAGCATGTGGAAATGATGAAAATGGATTACGTTTATCCATCTTTAAATGTTTAGGAGGTAAAAATGTGATTTATGGTTATGTTCGAAAGGAATATCCTAAAGAAACAACACAACAAATTCAACAGCTAATGCAGTATAAATGCGAAAAGCTGTTTATTGAAGAGAATGATCTCTATAAAGTAGAAGAATTACAAAAATTATTAAAAGTAATGCAAAAAGACGATCAAATCGTGGTCGTTGATTTACTCGTATTTGGTCAGAAGCTAAAAACATTGAAATGGATTATGCGAGAATTATTGATCAAGGAAATTCGCTTTATTAGTTTAGAAAATAACTTGGACACAAAAAAAGACCGTACTTTTTATGAAATGGTATTTTTGATGGCACAAATGGATCAATCACAAACCATTTATCAAGCGAAAAAAAGAACAGCACATGCAAAAAAGATTGGCCGCAGTGGCGGCAGGCCAAGTATTGGCGAAGATCAAATAGAAGTAATCGAAGATCTGTATACAAATAAAAAATTATCCATGCGGAAAATTGCGGATCACTGTGATTTGTCGATAGGGACCGTCCGCAAGTATATAAAACAAATAACATAAAGAAAAGAAAGAGGTGAGTGTTTTGTTTGGGAAAAAAAAACAAAACGATTATTACTACGAAGAATACGAAGATGATGCTTATTATGAAGAAGAGGATGCCTCTTCAGAGAAAGTAATGGAATTAACCAAACAATTAGCGGAAGAAAAAGAGAAATACAATCTTCTTCAGCAAGAAAAAGAGAACTTAGAGTTGCAGTATGCATCGATTAAAGCATTGCCCAAGCATTACCAACAAGTTGAAGAAGAAAAAGAAACATTAAAAAAAGATTTACGCCAAGCAAAAGAAGAAGAACGATTTATCAGAGATGAGTCACTTCATCTAAAAGAAGAGAAACAGCAGTTGGACATTGAACTACGCCAATTTAAAAAAGAGCTAGCTTATAAACAAGATGAAGTGGACCGTTTAACTAGTCAAGTGCTGAACAGTTCTTCTTTTAATAAAGACGATGAAGAAAAATTAAAAATGGAGCTTGCTGCTGTTAAGGAAGAATTACGCAGAGCAAGTGACAAACTAGTAGAACGACGTGATTTTTTGCGAGATCAACAAATTACCAAAGAAGAAATTGCCGATGTGATGCTTGATGCCAAAGCAAAAGCACGCCAAATTTTAGATGAAGCAAATTATGAAGGTAGAAGAATTGTAGATGACGCGAAGAACGAAATGAACATTGTGAATAAAGAAGCCAAAGTTTTCTATCAAAGAATGCTACGAACTAGAGAAGACTCGGAACAATTATTTGATGAATTATTGAGAAAACTAGCAACTATTAGCCAAGAAGAGTAAGGGAGAGGGAAGAAGTATGAGACGTATAGAAAAGACTACTCAATTAAGGAAGAAAGGCACGATATTAGGTGCAGCTTCCATACTAACGTCTATCGGCGTTTCTGCACTTCCAATCCAAGCGTATAGTGAAGAACAACCAGAAATACAGTTAAATAGTGAGTCCGTTGGAGCTTCTTTCTCTGAAACCAAAGAAGTGGAGATGAATGTGACACATACTGAAAAAGAATCGGAGAGGACTACAAGCGAAACGAAGACACAAGAAACGACAACAACTGAAACAACGCAGGAAACGGCAAAAGAGACTTCAAAGGAAACGGCAACTAATAATACGAGCAATGCAACAACACCAGAAACACAATCGAGTACAACAAATAGTTTTTCTTCTAGCTCTCGTGATCAGAATACCGCGCAATCAAACAATGCTCCAGTAACAAAAGAAGCGTCAAATCCTGATAATTCAGTCATTAAGTATGCGCAAAATCAAACAACCAAAGAATTTATACAATCTATTGGTGAATATGCACGAGAAATCGGGCAAAAAAATGATGTCTTTGCTTCAGTGATGATTGCCCAAGCAATTCTTGAAAGTGGCTCTGGTAATAGCCAGTTAGCATCACAGCCCAATTATAACCTATTTGGAATCAAAGGAAGCTATCAAGGGAATTCTGTAGCGATGAAGACGCTAGAGGATGATGGCAAAGGAAAGATGTATAGCATTACGGCTAATTTTCGTTCGTATCCATCTTATAAAGAATCGCTAGAGGATTATACGAAATTAATGAAAGGCAATGAAACTATCTGCTTTTATCAAGGTGCATGGAAGAGCGTCGCGAAAGAGTACAAGGTCGCAACAAAATTTCTAACCGGTCGGTATGCAACGGATACACGATACAATGAAAAATTAAATGGTTTAATTGAAACATATCATTTAGATGAATTTGATCAATTGAAACCGAAAGAAGAAAAACTGGCGGTATCGAATCAAGCCGAAAACAAAAATTCTCAAAAGAAAGTCTACCAGGTTTGTCAGGGAGACACGTTATGGGATATTGCGCAAAAATCATCTATTTCAATCGAAGAATTAATTAGTAAAAATAATTTATCTTCTGCAATTATTTATGTTGGACAAAAGCTAACGATTCAAACAGGCACAAGTACAAGCAACGAAACAAACAAAAAGGTAGACAAACAACAAATCAATCCAAAGCAGCAAGCAGTGAAAAATGACGCAAATCAAAAAAAGACCTACGTAGTGAACGCGAAGCAGCAACAAAGTTCTTTGTTTAAAGAGCTAACTGTGGGCAACAGTTTAGTGGATTTAGCGGATCAAACAGGGTATACAGCACAGAAATTGTTGCGATGGAATGCTGAACAGACTATTCCCACAAATGGACAATTGGTTCGGATTGTTTCGCCTGCAGAGAGTTGGGTAAATCTAGAAAAAAGAGGTGTATAAATGCAACCAACAGTAACTATCCGCCCGTTCCCTTGTAAAAAGCAACCGGGCGCACAGATTCTTTTTGATAAAGATCCGGCAAAGGAAGTTTCTTTGCAGAGCGTTTCTCTTTTGCAAAAAAAAATTGGTGCATTGACAGAACAGCTAGACCAACAAATTGCGACATTACCTCAACAAATAAAAACTTTATCCATTAAACAACACATACATATACAGATAAATGGCAACCAACAGTTGGATGGATCAAATTACTTAAAGCAATTGCAACGGTATTATCCACAAATTATTTGGGTGTTCGGTCAAAAAATAAATCAACGCGTCTACGAATTGGCGTATATTCCAATCGTCCTTCATGAAGCAGGCTTTCCGGTTACATTTTCACTGACCAACAGCTTAGTACAACAAGGAATTACAGAAAAAGATTCAGTGGATATTTGGGAAAAAGAACTGAATTATACGCTACAAAAATATTTGCTTCCAATTAATAAACCAGAGAAACCAAAAGAAAAAGTTCAAATTTATGAAAAAGAAAAGTTTTATTCTGGGGAAAACATTAAACAAAATGAGAAGAAGCTTGATAGCTTAGAGAATGAAAAAGAACAATTGGCAAAAGAAATCAAACACTTAACTGCACAGAATGAAGAATTAAATGAATCCTTAAGTAAAGCAAGAAAAATAGCGATTAAATCAGTAGAAACACCTGCTTTGTCGGGGAAAGATCGTCTTTACTTTGAAGAAGAGATTAAACGAGAAAAAGATGCAAAAGAAAGAATGCGCTTGACAAAGGAAAAATTAGAATATGAGATTAGTCGCTTAGAGAAGAAGGTAATGGATAGCGGACTGGATCTTTTAGAACAAGAGCCGCCTTATGTAAAAAGAAAAGAAGACTGGCATAAAGTGAAGAAAATTCCATTAAAAGAATACGATCAATTGTATCAAAAAGCAAAATATTTAGAACATACTTGGACAATCAATCAGCAGCTAGTTGGAACAACTGAGCGAATGGTGATTAAAGAAGCCGAAATAACTTATGAACGGGAACGGGTAAAAAAAATCAAAAATTCAGCAAAAGATATTGAGTTGTTTGTTATGATGGATGAATGCCGGATGATTCATGAGCGAGTGAAAATAAAAAAGGGCTCTTTTTTCAGAAAACCTTTTGCTAGGATCCTAAAGGGTGATTATGAGAATATCGTTGAAAAAGCAGCTTATTTCGATGTACTTCAAAGTGAGAATAGACTATTAGAAAAAATAATCGAGGCAAAAGAAGCTGAAAAAATAAGTGGATAAATGAGAAGTGTTGAGACTAGGAATTGCTGTCTTGGCACTTCTTAGTTGCTAAAAAGGAAGGGAGAGCGCACGTGCTTCAAATTCGTTTAGAGAAAAATGGCAGCATAGGAGAAAAAGGTATCCTTCATCATGAATCTGGGAAAATTAAATTATCTTTAAAAATGGAAACATATGCCTTAGCGAAAGAAGAATTTCAGAAGGTTTGTTTAGATTGGTATGAGCACTGGTGCGACTACTATCAGGATGCGAAACCAACACCGATTGAGTTTTCAGAAATCTTTCCACAAAGGATCTGTTCCTTTTGGTTTGACTCTTTTTTTACGATCTCAGAAAATCGACAAGTTATGAAAAAATGGAAACAGCTTTGGTGGTTTTGTTTTAAAACGCTGGAAGAGAAGAAAACACAAGAGATCCAACGACTAAAAGAAAATGAACAGAAATGGGAACAAGAAAAAAAAGAATGGCTAGAGGAAAGCCAAACGTATCGAACTGAACAAGCAGAAAATGAAAAAAAAATGGTGCTGTTGCAAGCCGAATTACAACATTTACAAAGGGAAGCACGAGAGGAAAAAAAGTATATCCGGAAAAATTTTAGGCTTGCACGTCCTTCAGAACCAATAAAAGAAAGCCAAGGACTTGCAGCTGAATTACATACAGAACTCTATCCGTCCGTTGTGCCAACGGAGATTGAACTATACAATAAAAGAATCGAGCAATTAGAAATTGTGAGAAGTTTACGGAAAGCACAAACTGCTGGAAAAAATAAGAAGGTAATTCGTAATGCAGATTTTGAGGAGTGGTCAAGGCGGCTTAGTTTTTTGCACTATCAATTAGGAGTAGTCCAAGATGACGTATTTGCTGACTTGCTCTTTCTTTTAGGGAACATTTTTCCAACAGTTGAACAAGTTAATTTACTCGAACAAGAATTGGAAAAAGCTTCCTCTTTATTTGGGCGAAAAATGATCGAAGAAAAACAGTATTACTATTTAGAAGGGTACGCGCATATGATGGCATATTTAGAGAAATATTAGCGAAACGGAATCCTGCTATAAAAGCTATTGGAGTATGCATTTTTTCTGTTAATAAAAAGAAAAGTAGTTATCAATGTAAAAATTGGTAACTATTTTTCATTATTCATGAAAATCAAGTTTTTTTTCTTGCATTTTTCCTATTTAAAGGTATAATTCATTGTAGATAAAAATTATCCACTTTGAATAAATAGAGTTAATTAAATAGAAGGAAGTATGTAAAATGATAAAAAAAGAATGGAAAGCGTTAGTTAAACACAAAATGTTGCTTATTTCTTTTGTAGCAATGATGTTTATCCCTATCCTGTATGCCGGTTTTTTTGTAAAATCAGTCTGGGATCCGTATGGTCAAACGGATAAGTTGCCGGTAGCAGTTGTAAATGAAGATCAAGAAACGAGTTTTCAAGGTCAAAAATTACATGTCGGAAAAGATATGATAAAGAATTTAAAGGAAAATGATTCGCTGGATTGGCGTTTTGTTTCTGCGGAAAAAGCTCAACAAGGATTGAAAAATAAAAAGTATTATATGATTGTGACAATTCCCAAGAACTTCTCTGAAAGAGCCGCGACGGTATTAGATAAAAATCCGAAAAAAATGAATCTTCACTATGAAACGAATGGCTCGTTAAACTTTATTGCCGAAGTAATCGATCGAACAGCAATTAAAGAATTGAAAAGTGAAGTTTCGCAAAACGTTACTACTGCATATGTAGATGCGATTGCAGATAAGCTAGGTACCGTTAAGGATGGCTTCAAGCAAGCTGCTGATGGTTCACAAAAATTAGAGGATGGAACCAGTCAATTAGCAGAAGGCAATACAAAAGTTACCGCCAATTTGAATAAGCTAGCAAACAGCACCTTAACTTTCTCCGATGGTGCGAACACGTTGAATGTGGGCTTGAACCAATATGTGGATGGTGTCAATCAGGTCGGAGCAGGAGCCGTTACCCTAAATGACGGTGTGCGTACATTAGCAGGGAAAGTTCCAGAACTTACAAGCGGCGTGAACCAATTAAATAGTGGCGCTACTAGCCTAACATCTGGAATCAATCAATATACATCGGGCGTTGCCACTTTAAAAAATGGAACCACACAATTAGCGAGCAATGGACAAACGCTGATTAATGGTTCTCAAACCTTGGTTTCCACAGTGGTAGCAGGAACAACACAGCTAGATACGGGAGCGAAAAAGCTTTTACAAGGACTCACGAGTTTAACCAACAGTTTGCCAACCAGTGATCAAACGCAACAATTAAGTGCTGGACTCACAAACTTACAATCAGGAATTACGGCCTTGCAAGCACAAGTACAAGAAGCCGCAAACACAGATACGTCAGTGCTTGTTACGAATTTGACCAGTATCGGGACAAATGCTGCAACAATTAGCGCAGAAATTGATAACGCCGAAGCACAATTATCAGCTGCTGCGACGCCAGATACAACAGCTCAAGTAGCCGCAGTCCAACAAACAACAGCATACGCGGCGCTTTCTGCAAACGAACAACAAGAAATTATCCAAGCCATTCAAGCGAATGTGCCAAGTACGGGAGATAACAGTGCGGTGATTGCAATCTTGGATCAAGTCAAAGCCCAAGCCCAAGAAATCACAACCTCTACCCAAGCAATGGCAACAACTTTAACGAATATGAAGGATAGTATGCAACAATTAGTCGCTGGCACCACACAATTAAAAACCGGAGCAGATGCAGTGATTCCGTCTGCCAACGAGCTAGTTTCTGGAACGGATTCGGTGCGAACGGCTTTAACAACTGAAATCAACCCAGGAGTAACAGAGTTAGATCAAGGAATTTTGAAATTACAAGAGGGTGTGCAAAGCGGTGCAACTGATTTGACCAATGGCTTGAGTCAGTATGTTGCAGGTGTCGGCCAAGTAGATGCAGGAGCGACAGCGCTCAATGACAAGTCTTCTGCATTAAACAGTGGTGCAACACAATTAAGTCAAGGAACAGGAACGCTGGCGCAAAGTGTGCCAACCTTAGAAAGTGGCGTTACACAATTGAAGAACGGTACGAGCCAATTGGTTTCGGGAACTTCTCAATTAACGGAAAATGGACCAACCTTAGTAAGCGGCACCGGTCAACTCGCTTCTGGTGCGCAAGAGATAGCTTCCGGATCGCAACAATTAGCAGACGGTTCTAGTACATTAGGACAAGGAATTACGACTTTGAAAGCTGGAACGGATGAATTGTCGACTAAATTATTAAGTGGTAGTAATGAAATGAATCAATTTAATTTGACCTCAAAAAATGTTAAGCAAATTTCGACACCAACGAAAATTACGAAAAAAGAATATAGTCATGTACCAAATTATGGACATGCGTTAGCACCATATGTTATGAGTTTGGCACTATTTATGGCCTGTATCGTCTTTAATTATATTTACCCAATCCGTAAATTTGCTGAAAATGGACAATCAACGATTAGCTGGTTCCTAAGTAAAGTATCGGTTGGTGGAATTTCAGCGATCGGAATGGCACTTATTGAAGGAACGATTATGTTACTGTTAGGTTTGCAAGTGGATCATATTTTCCAATATTATGGCTTGTTAATTCTCGCAGCGTTAGCCTTTATGTATTTGGTCATGTTTATCTCGATGCTATTTGATAATGTGGGTAGATTTGCAGCGGTTATTTTGTTAGTACTCCAATTATCTGCTTCCGGTGGAACATTCCCAATGCAATTAACCGGAAAATTCTTCAATTTAATTCATCCGTTTTTACCAATGACATACTCGATTAATGGCTTAAGACAAGCAATGACTTCTGGGCTAGGATTTGGTACATTTTTAAATAGTATCAGCATTCTTGTAGCAATTGGGGCAGCATCTATCGGACTATTGTTCCTATCGATGAGTTATTTACGAGCGCTTTTAGAAGATGATACAAAACGAATGAAAAAGAATCAAATTCTCCAAGGATTACTAGGCTTATCAGAATAAAAAAGAGTACGCGCTGGCAAAAATAATTTTTTACAGCGCGTTTTTCTTTTGATGTTTACTGGATAAATCAGCTTTGCCTTGACGAAACCGAAAAATCCGAGTACCCTTAAGTTAAGGTGTTTGCTTTTTCTACTTTTCTTATGGATCGTGAAGGCAGGAGAGAAAACAAATGAATTGAAAATCATCGCTCATTTTTTGCAAATACGCTAAAAATAAAAGTGTTTGTATTTATCAACATGTTGAATTGTCTCAAAGTATTTAACAGATAGTATGTTGACAAGTGTAGATGACGAACTTATTTTGATAGGATTATCTAAAGGAGGAAGTTTATTTATGACAGTAACATTAGAAGTTAAAGAAAGAGCTGTAAGACCACGTTCTTTAAAAAAAGAACTAAGAGAGGGAGGCCAAATTCCAGCGGTTATCCATGGTAATAAATTACCAAGCACAGCGATCTCTGTGAATGAAAAAGCTCTACAAAAAATTCTACGTGATAACGGAAAAAACACCGTAATTAGCATGACAATTAATGGAAAAAAAGTCAATTCATTACTTGCAGAACAACAAGTCGATACATTTACAAAAAAATGGCAACATGTGGAGTTCATTGCAGTAAATATGAACGAAGCCACAGAAGTCAATGCTGAAATTGTATTAATAAATGAAGCAAAAGGCGTGAAAGAAGGCGGTGTTCTTGTTCAACATTTGTATGAAGTAACCGTTTCTGCAACACCAGATAAGCTTCCAGAAAATATAGAAGTCGATGTTGCGGATTTAGGAATTGGTGATTCGCTTTCATTAGCTGATATTATAGCCGGTAAAGAATATTCCATCATTGGTAATTTAGAGGATCAAATTGTTGGGGTAACAGAACAAGTTGCAGAAGAAATTCCAGAAGAAACAACCGATACTGCGGAAGTACAACCAAAAGTAATTGGTGAGGAAGAATAAAAAGAAAATAAGAAAAGGGATTGATTTATCTAACAAGATAGATCAATCTTTTTTTTGAAAATAAAAATATCAAACTTTAGTCTGATGAATAAAAAAAGGATATTATTTATAATGGAAGGTACAGGGATAAATAATGAAAACGGAGGAACAAGAATGAAAAAGAAAATAGTGGGTGGAATTGGTATCGTTTGCGTAGCAATCATCGGTTTTTTTATGTATCAGAATAGTCAGGTAACAGAAACAAAGACAGGTAAAAGTGTTAGCGTATACAAGGTGGAAAAACAAACTCCTTTACATCTAAAAGGACAAGTCCAAGCTATGGCTACACAAACTGTCTTATTGACCGCGGACAAAGGACCGGTTAAAACAATCCATTCCAAAGTAGGCGACCATGTTGCAAAAAATGCTGTTTTGGTAACGTATGAATGGGGCGAAAAAATCAAGGCAGAAAGAGAGGGAATTGTTTCTTCTTTAGATTTAGATGCTAAAAATGATGTTTCAAAACCCTTAATGATTGTAAAAAGTACGGAATCAGAAATCAAAGGAACTGTTACGGAGTATGACAAAGAAAAGCTAAGTAAAGATATGGCAGTGACCTTTGACTATGTCAATCAAAATAAATCAGTAGCCGGAAAGATTACTAATATTGCAGAGATTAATAATACGACAGATTCTAGTGCAAGCAATAATGCTTCAAAGGTTGTGACCTATGATTTTACAGCGCAACCAGTGGAACAAATTCCTTTAGGGTATAGTGTGGAAATTTTAATTCCGCGAGATGAAATCCATTTACCAACGAAAAGTGTGCAAGAAAAAGAGGGGAAATTTTATGTTTATTCTGTAAAAGATGAAAAAGCACAAGCGACAGAAATAACCGTTAAAAAAGAGGATGGCTATTACACACTACAAAATGGCTTAGCTGAAGGTGCGAAGATTATTAAAAATGTGAAAGGCATAAAAGAAGGAACGGAAGTGACTGTTCAATGATAAAATTGGAACATGTCAATAAATATTACGCTGTAGATCAAGAAAAAATTCATGTGTTAAAAGATATTAATTTAGAGATCCAA
>JAATGB010000048.1 GCA_015654945.1 Lactobacillales bacterium
TGATTTAAGTATTGTGCTTGTTTCAGCAGCAACTTGTGTATCATAACATAACATTTTTGTCTCTGTCAATCCTTTTTCAAAAAAAGTTTTAACGAGGAAGGAGCAGAGGTTTTGGATGTCTTAGCGACATGTATTAATATATCAATAGTTAGAAGAAAATGCAACCCCAAATAACGGAAAATTTTATTTTTTTAAATTATATTAACAAAAATCCCGTTATTATTATAAAAACACTTGTTTCACTTACTTTTTTCTTCTTATTCCTAATAAATTTTCACACTACCTGATCATTTCAATAAAAGAAACAAACTAAAAAAGAACGAAGGAAATCCCTCGCTCTCATTGATAAATCTATCTTATTTTGCTTGACAATCCGGACAAATCCCATAAAGCTCCATACGGTGTTCTTTTATTTTAAATCCCGTAAGTGTCTCAGCCGCAGCCTCTACATCTTCTAATCCCGGATAAAAAACGTCAACAATCTTACCACAGCTCTCACAAATCGCATGATAGTGTCTCGTCGAAGTGAAATCAAAACGACTAGAAGCATCTCCGTATGCCATTTCTTTGACAAAACCGATCTTCGTAAACAATCTTAGGTTGTTATAGACTGTGGCGACGCTCATATTGGGAAATCGTTCTTCTAATGACTTATATATTTCATCTGCAGTTGGATGGCTATGGTTGTCAATCAAATATTCTAAAATAGCGTATCGCTGTGGTGTAATCCGGATGTCTGCTTTTTTCAACTTATTGACAGCATCTTTTACCATTTGATTTGCCATAATTCCCAACCTTTCCATTTATACTTTTTCTATATGATACTATTTATCAAGTAAAACCGCAAGTATTCATTCTTTTAAAAGCTTGTCGTTCTTACCTTTTCACTGGGTCGCTATCTGTTTCAATAATTGGACAAATTCATCTTTTTCATTCATTGGGTGAATGTACGTCATTTCTTCTCCGCCATTTTCAATGAACACTTCTCGGTATTCTCGATCAACTTCATCAATGGTCTCTAAACAGTCTGCGACAAATCCCGGTGTTAAAACCAAAATTTTCTTTTTCCCCTCTTGGGGTAGTTTTTTCATGGTATTTTCTGTTGAAGGCTTTAGCCATTCAGCGGGGCCAAATTTTGATTGAAAAGATGCATAAACGGGGATATCTTGCTTGATTTCCGCTTTAACTTTTTCTGTGGTTGCCATACATTGTGTATAGTAAGGATCGCCTTTTGCTACATAACTCTCTGGTATCCCATGGTAGGACAAAACAATTGCATCAGCTCTTTTTTCAGCTAAATGATAGTTAATTTCATCCGCCATAATTTGAATATATAAAGGATGTTGATGAAAATCGTTAATAAAATGGAATGTGGGTAATTTTCTTTCCTTTGTATAATGTGCGACTACATCTTGATAGACAGAAAATGTCGTAGTGGTCGAGTATTGTGGATACAAGGGAATAATCGTGATATCTTCAATTCCTTGGTCACTCATTTTTTTGAGCGCTTCTGAAATCATCGGTTTGCTATAACTCATCGCATAACTCACCTTTTTTTCAGGTAAAAGCTTTTGCAATTTTTCGGTCTGGATTTCCGTATAAAGTTTGAGCGGCGAACCTTCTTTTAACCAAATATTCTTATAAAGTTCAGCAGATTTTTTAGGTCGTACATTGAGAATCATTAAATGTAAGAGTGGCAACCAAAACCACCTTGGATAATCAATTACATTTCGATCCGATAAAAATATTTTCAAATACGCGCGCACTGCCTTTTTTTCTGGTTGGTCGGGCGTACCTAAGTTGACTAAAAGTATTCCTTGCTTTTCCATAATAAAACTCTCCCTGCAATTTATTTTGAGGCAATCTAAACGTTCCAAATGGATTGCTTACACTACCTTATCTTTACAAAAAAAGATCTAAAGAATGAACGCTCTTTAGATCTTAAGTTTATACTTTTAAATTTCCATTTTCAACAAGCAGTTGTATTTTCTCAAAATAGGTATCTGCTTTTTATCTAAACTAAGGTAAAATATTGCCTGCAGCTCGGTAAATGCTATACCATTCTTCACGCGTTAAAGTAAGCGCGTCTGCTTCAGCAATTTCTGTGATTCGTTTTGCATTCATAGTTCCCACAATTGTTTGAATCTTAGCTGGGTGTCTTGAGATCCAAGAAATCGCAATACCCGTTGGGGTCACACCATATTTATCCGCCAAACGTTGCAGCTCTGCTTTCAATTCGGGGAACTGATCATTATCCACGAAGACTCCTTCAAAAAAACCATATTGAAAAGGAGACCACGCTTGTACTGTAATTCCGTTTAATCTCGTATAATCCAAAATACTGCCATCTCTATTGATACTTGCATCATCGTGCATGTTGACATGAATTCCTTGATCCACCATTCCTGTATGCTTAATGCTAAATTGTAGCTGATTCACAATTAATTTTTGGTCAATTGCTTGTTGTAGCAGCTCCATCTGCAAAGGATTTTGATTGCTGACACCGAAATAGTTTACTTTTCCGCTTTTTTCCAATAAAGTGAAGGCTTCCGCGACTTCCTCTGGTTCCACCAACGCATCTGGTCTGTGTAGTGCCAAAACATCTAGATAGTCGACTTGTAATCGTTTCAAGCTGTCCTCCACTGATTGAATAATATGCTCTTTGGAAAAATCAAAAAAACCTTTACGAATGCCACATTTTGATTGAATATAAATGTTTTCCCGTGAAATTGGACTTTCTTTTAATGCCCGGCCAAAAATCTCTTCACAGGTTCCGCCACCATAAATATCCGCATGATCAAAAAAATTGATGCCTTCTGCAGTAGCAGTTTCTAGAACATTTTGTGCTTCGCTCACCGCTAACTTATTGATACGCATACAACCAAGAGCCACTCTTGAAGCTTGAATAGCCGAACTTCCAATCTGAATTTTTTTCATAATGATATCCTTTCTTTGCTAAAACGCTTTCTTTTTAATCAAAATAATGCCTCTAATTGAGATATTATTTTTAATTATCAATGATTTCTAACATTAGCCGATTGGCTAAAATACGAACTGTTTTCCGTGCATTCGGAAAATCCCTTTTCTCACAGCACAAAATAATTTCACCAAAATTTCTAATGATAATTTCTCGAATTTCTTTCATATTTTTTTTGATCTCAGGGATATCCATATAGTTAATTTCACGCGCTATTTTTAAAACGGTTTGTTTATAAAAAGCATTTGGCTGCTCCGCCAACAACTGCTCAATAAAAACAATTCCTTGCGCCAACAATTCAACCGGAAAATTCTCGCTTTTGTTTAATTCTTTGATATTTTTTAATTCCTTTTTCAGGCTTTCAATGTCGAGTATGTAACTTTTCGCTTCTACTTGAAAAAGGTATTGTGAGACCAAAAGCTCAAGAATCTGCAGCCGTTCAATAAAATCTCTTTTACGCAATTTAGGCTGCGCAACATACGCTCCGCGATAGGCTTCAATTGTTAACAAGCCTTCCGCCTCTAATTGCTGAATTGCTTTTCTAACTGGCGAACGGCTAATTTTTAAATAGTCAGAAATATCTTGTTCGTTAATTTTGGTCGGTGTTTCCCATGCGCCTGTTTCGATTTTATTTCGAATGTAATCATATGCCTGTCGTGATGTTGTATTCTTTCTTCCCACTTTTCATTCCAACCTCTATTAATTTATTCCCTTAAAACCTATATCTTCTCTGTAAAATAAGTTTACAAGATTTAATCTTCCTAATTCATTATACGCTTTTTCTTGTGCTTCTTTCAATGTTTCTCCAAAAGTTTCTACAAGAAATACACGACCGCCACTTGCATAAAGAGTATTTTCTTCCTCTTTTACTCCCGCGTAATAGATGTGTGTCGTCGGTGAAAGCATGAAATCTGACAACGGAAAATTTTTTTTGTATTCTGCTGGATATCCTTCTGCTGCTACAACAACACCTAAATTATAGCCTTTTTCTTTCCATTTAATTTGCGGAATATTCCCAATTACAAGATCATTGATCACAGTGGCCAGATCACTTTCTAATCGTTGCAAGACAACTTGCGCTTCTGGATCACCAAATCGTGCATTGAATTCAATCACTTTGATTCCTTGCTCGGTTGCAATTAAACCTGCATAAAGCACACCTTGAAACGGGCGGTTTTCGGCTACTAAACCCGCAGCTGTTGGTTTCAAAACGGTTTCGATGGCTTCATCAATCAGACTTTGCGGAATTTGCGGAACAGGCGCATAGGCACCCATCCCTCCCGTATTTGGTCCACGATCTCCCGCAAATGCGCGTTTGTGATCTTGTGCAACGACCATTGGATAAACTTCCGTTCCGCGAACGAATGCGAGTAACGAAAATTCTTCACCTGCTAAAAACTCTTCGATAACGACACGGTTGCTACTTGAACCAAATTTTTGCTCTTGCAGCATTTCTTGTAACGCTTGCGTAGCACTCTCTTCATCCGCCGCAACGACAACTCCTTTGCCAGCTGCCAAGCCATCTGCTTTAATTACAATTGGGACCCCTTTTTCTTGTAAATAAGCCTTTGCTGACTCGTATTCGGAAAACACTTGGTAATCCGCTGTTGGGATCTCGTATTTACTCATGATTTGTTTGGCGAATTCCTTTGAACCTTCAATCTTGGCTGCAGCTTTCTTAGGTCCATAAGCCGCA
>JAATGB010000050.1 GCA_015654945.1 Lactobacillales bacterium
AGTACTTAAACGATTCTTGTCAAACAAAAGAGCTTTTCCAAATGCTATGCTCAATTTTTTTGTGAAATTAATAAAATCAAAGGAATTATGTCTAAAAATTTTCACAATACATTTTTACAGGTTCGTGAGATAACGCTTTCTGAAATAAAACAACATTCGTTATAATACCTTCTCTTTTTTTATTGTAAAAAGGATTATTTTTGAAAATGAAATAAAAAAAATGCTCTTGATTGAGTGGCTCTTTTCATTAATATTTTTAATAAATAATTCGTTTTAAATGAAGGGGATTGTTTGAACGTTTTTGTTATTCACAAGCTATTTTCCATAACGCTTACTTTTTGTTTGTAGATCCTTGTTTTACTTTGACAGAAGGAATAATAGGTAAGTTTCGATCTAGCTTTTGGGAACGAGATATTCCTAAATAATCATTGTAGTTTAAAAAGTAGTGAAAAAATTTGAGAGAAACCGTTTTTTATCTACAGGACTTTGATTATCAATATGGATATAAACGAACGGAAATAAACAAATAGAAAAGCCATTATATGGAAAAATAATCTAAATAATAAAAAGAGAAAAAGGTGAAAAAAGCGATAAAAATGTAAATAAACAGAAAAAAGTGGTGAAATTAAAAATTTAGGAGATTGAGTACATTATTTTTGCGAAAAAAAAAAGAGTCTGCTACTCTATAAGTAAGATAATAAATATATATTTAAAGAACAGTTCCTTTTGAAAATGATAGCGGATTCATAAAATATTACGTTGGAAAGGAGGTTATTTAATGAGCAAGCTTAAAAAAAGTAGTATCATTGTGGTCAGTCTTTTAATCATACCACTTCTTTTTTCTGTAATAGTTGATAATCAAGAAGTAGGACAGTTTTCGTTTGTTCTTCTTCCTTTTACGCAATATCCGTTGATTGGAGAGTACGCAGCTTCCTATTTATTTTGGGGAAGTAGTCTCATTTTTGTCTTAGTAATTGTGTTGATTTTAATAGTTCTTTTTTATCCACATAATCGAACATCAATTCTTTTTAAAAAGGGAAAAAGCGAGTTACGAATTAACCAAAAAGCCATTACACATTTTGTTCAAGCATCCTTAGCTCAAGAACAATTCATTGATGAACCAAAAGTGAAGACGAAAATGACAAAGCATAAATTGAAGATATATATTGAAGGTACTTTAAAAGAAACCACAAACGTTTCAGAAAAGTACCAACTGGCTGCCAAAGACATCGAAAATAAATTACAAAACCTTTTAGGTATTACAGAAGAAAAACAAGTAAAGGTCAATCTGAAAAACTTTGAATCCACGAAGGCTCAGGCAAAAAAAAGAGTAAATTAAGGAGGGATCAATACCATGCAAGATTTTTTACAAACCTATAAATGGCCAATTATTGGAGCCCTTTTGGGATTTATACTGGCCCTATTATTTGTGTCAATTGGGTTTTTCAAAACACTTTTATTACTTGTTTTAACAGCGTTGGGTCTCCTCGTGGGGTTTTACGTGAAACAAACAGGCATTTTAGATCGCTATTTTAAAAAATAAAAATATTAGGAGGAAGAGAAAATGGATAAAACAACCACCCCTGCAACAAACAATGAAGCAAAGGCAACTGTAAAGGGAGAATTAGTCTATGAAGATAAAGTGATCCAAAAAATTATTGGCATTGCTTTGGAAAAAGTGGATGGCTTATTGACAGTGAATGGCGGTTTTTTCTCAAACATTGCAGGGAAATTGGTTAACACGAATGATGTGACGAGTGGAATTGGGGTTGAAGTTGGCAAAAAAGAAGTGGCGGTTGATTTAGAAATTGTCGCAGAATATGGGAAAGATATTTCGAAATTATATGATGAAATTAAGACTCTGATCGTGGAACAAGTGAAGAAAATGACGAGTTTAGTTGTGATTGAAGTGAATGTAACGGTCGTGGATGTTAAAACAAAAGAGCAACATGAAGAAGATTCAGTAAGCTTACAGGATCGTGCGAGTGATGCTGCCGAAAACACAGGCGAATTTTTAGCAAAGAAAACCAATGAAGCAAAAAAAGCAGTGAACAAAGGAACAGATAAAGCAAAAGAAAAAACAAAGGAAAAAACAAAGGAACAATTGGAACCACGCGTAAAATAAAAAATAGAAAGAGTGAGAAATTATGGGATTTATTTGGTCATTAATTGTTGGCGCGATTATCGGTGTCATAGCAGGCGCAATCACGAATAAAGGAAAATCAATGGGCTGGATTGCGAACATTATCGCAGGTCTTGTCGGCTCTTCAATCGGACAAGCAATCTTTGGTTCTTGGGGACCTTCATTAGCTGGAATGGCATTGATTCCTTCGATTATCGGAGCGGTCATTTTAGTCGCAGTCGTATCCTTCTTCTTTAATCGAAACTAAGAAATTTTAGTAAAAACAAGCAGTGCAATTAGCTAGATTTAGGCTAGTTGCACTGCTTTTTGTTTTACAAAAATATAAAGTATGACTGCCATTACGAGAGGAAGTGCAGTAAGAAATAAAAAGTAATCTGGGATAAGTTTGTTGTGCCAGAATACAAAAAAATAAAAATAATTTACTCTTGACTTGAACTATATGTGGTGTGATAATGAAAACAGAACACAATATATAGTGTTTCAATCAACGTTTAGGAGTGTTTTTTATGACGATTACACAAAGTGAAAATTACATAGATAAGCTCAACCAAGATATCAGCTCTTTTGCAGGCATTTATCCAATTGAAGCAGCGATGACCATGACGTTTTCTGGTATTTCACGGCTGATCATGTTGGATCGCTATGCTTTTAAGGATCCAAGTGGACAAACGATTTCAGTGGGCGATATAGTGGTTTTGACCACTCATCAAGATCCGCAGTACCCAGCTCGCGGGATTGGCGTCATTACAGCGATTGAACAAGAACAGCTGGTGCTGGTTGTAGAAGAAGAATTTCGCAGTTCTTTAACCGATCCGCTTGAAATGGAAACTGGCCAAGTAAGAAGAAGTCGCGCAGAAGTGGAAAAACCGTTAGAGCTTTATTTTGAACAAATTGCGAAACGGATCGCACAAGGTATCTCGAAGCACGAAGCTCCGGAAAAATCTGAGGTGCTGTTCCATGATTTTTATCAAAATCTGATCGATCAAAACCTGATTCCAGCTGGTCGTGTTTTATATGGTGCAGGTACAGAATCAGAAGTTACTTATTTCAATTGTTTTGTAATGCCTTTTATTCACGATTCCAGAAATGGTTTAGCAAAACACCGACAAGAAGTGATGGAAATTATGAGTCGTGGTGGCGGTGTGGGGACAAATGGTTCAACTTTACGACCACGTGCGGCTGTAGTTCATGGCGTGAATGGCAAGTCTTCTGGTTCGGTTTCTTGGTTAAATGATTTAGCTAATTTGACGAACTTAGTCGAGCAAGGCGGAAGTCGTCGCGGGGCGCAAATGATGATGATGGCGGATTGGCACCCAGATATTTTTGAGTTTATTATTTCAAAAATGCAAAATCCAGCTGTCTTACGGCACTTGATCCGAACAAGTAATAGCGCAACTGTAAAGCGCTTGGCAAGTGAAAAATTAAAATTTACACCGCTAAGTCCGGATGAAAGAGAGCTGTTAGAAGCGGTAGTGAACCATCAAGAACTACTTGGGTTAACCGAGAATAGTGTGATTATAGAAGCAAACCAAAAGCTTCAAGCCGGTGGCACATACACAGTGAAAGAGCCAGAATTTCTTTCAGGTGCAAACATCTCGGTCTGTTTGACGAAGGATTTTATGGATGCAGTTGAAAAAGAGCAAGAGTATTTATTACGCTTTCCTGCCATTGAAGAATACGATGAAAAGGAAATGGCAGATTATGATGAAAATTGGGTGGAAATCGGCGATGTCCGTGAATGGGAAGCAAGTGGTCATAAAGTCACGGTGTATCAAACAATTAAAGCGAAAGAGCTTTGGGAGTTAATCACGTTTTGTGCAACTTATTCAGCTGAACCAGGGATTTTCTTTATTGATAATGCCAATGAAATGACGAATGCGACTGCATATGGACAAAAAGTTGTGGCGACGAATCCATGTGGAGAACAACCCTTAACTCCGTATGCTGTCTGTAATTTGGCGGCGATTAACTTGGCGAATATGGTAAATAAAAAGGAAAAAACAGTTGATTTTGAAAAATTAGCACAAGTCGTCCGAACTAGTGTCCGATTTCAAGATAATGTAATTGATGCGACGCCTTATTTTTTGGGAAAAAACAAAGCACAAGCAAAAGGTGAACGACGCGTTGGTTTGGGTGTGATGGGACTTGCAGATTTATTGATTTATTGTGAGAAAAAATATGGCTCAAAAGCAGGCAACCAATTAGTCGATCAAGTCTTTGAAAAAATTGCGGTTACGGCCTATGAAACTTCGATTGAGCTTGCCAAAGAAAAAGGCAGTTTTCCTTTCTTAATTGGTAAAACGGCAGCAGAAACCAACGCTCTACGTGAAAAATTTATTCAAACAGGTTATATGAAACGGATGCCTGAAAGTCTCCGTCATGACATACTGAAATATGGTATCCGGAATTCTCATTTATTGACAGTTGCGCCCACTGGATCGACAGGAACCATGGTTGGTGTTGCGACTGGCTTAGAGCCTTATTTCTCTTTTTCCTATTTTAGAAGCGGTCGTTTAGGCAAATTTATAGAAGTAAACGCTGAAATTGTTGAAGAGTATCATGCTACTCATCCTGACAGCAGCCAAAAAGAGTTACCTGAATTTTTTGTTTCGGCAATGGAATTAGCACCAGAAGACCATGTAGCTGTTCAATGTACGATTCAACGCTGGGTCGACAGCTCGATTTCCAAAACCGTTAATGCACCCAAAGGCTACAAAGTGGCACAAGTCGCAGAAATTTATGCGGCACTTTATCGTGGTGGAGCTAAAGGCGGCACCGTTTATGTCGATGGAAGTCGGGACTCGCAAGTTTTGACGTTGGCAGCTGAAGAAAATGAGGTTACACAAATGGCATTATTTGAAGAACCGAATACCGTTGATGTTGTACAAGTCGCAACAGAGCCAATAACAGGCGAGATTTGTCCAATTTGTCATGAAGGAACCATCGAAGAAATTGGCGGTTGTAGCACGTGTACTCATTGTAAAGTTCAACTAAAATGTGGTTTGTAGGAGGATACCTGAGATGAAACTATATACTAAAAGTGGCGATAAGGGAAATACAAGCTTGATCGGTGGAAAACGGATCAAAAAATCAGATCCAAGAGTTCGTGCTTATGGAAGCATTGATGAAGTGAATGCGTGGGTTGGGGAAATTCGGGCCGAATTAGGAGTGGAATTTCAAGCGGTAAGAGATCAATTATTGCACCTACAAATTTTGCTTTTTGATGTTGGAACAGATGTAGCAACTCCGAATGGCACCCAAAAGTTTCTTGTCGATCAAGGAAGCGTGCGAACGGTCGAATATTATATCGACTATTATGACGAAAAAGTAACCCCTATCGAAAAATTTGTTTTGCCGGGTGGGAACGTTCATGCCAGTCATTTCCAGATTGTCCGAACGGTAACACGTCGCGCAGAAAGAGAGCTTGCTGAGCTGCTCTCAATGGGAGCAGCAGTCAACAAGTATGCGTATCAAGTCGTGAATCGACTTTCTGATTTGTTTTTTCTGTTAGCACGCTATATGAATCAAGTGCATTCTGTTCAAGAAAATTTTTATGAAAAAGCGGGGAAAGTTTTCCATTGATGTAAAGGAAAGACGCACAATAAGGAGGGAAAGCTCTACAATGAAAAAAATAATCACACTGTTAACTGTTGTTTTGGGATTCACTTTTTTAGGCGGATGCCAAGCGGCAACAACTGCAACCAAAACAGCTGAAAGTACGAGTGAAGAAGTTGCCAATTTAAAGGCAACGATTACTTTGAAAGAAGCAGATAAGCAACTTTCTGCAAAAAAGATTTCCTTTAAAAAAGGAGAAAGCTTACTAAAAGTGATGCAAGCCAATTTTACAATTAAAGAGGAAGACGGATTTATTACTTCTATTGAAGGACATGCACAAGATACAGCGGCTAAAAAATATTGGACCTATACGGTTAATGGCGAAATGAGTCTGAAAGGTGCCAAAGAGCTTAAGCTGAAAGCAGGAGATAAAATTGTGTTTGATTTAAATGTGACGCAGTAACTCCTCTCGTTTCATTACACAAAAAGGCGAAAAAGGTTTTTCCTTTTCGCTTTTTTTCTTCATCTAATGGATAAAATACAAAGAAAAAATACTTGTTCATTTTTCGGAAGACAATTGACCATTTCTTTTATATACTTGATAAATAAAAGAATAGTGAGTTCGCTTGCTAACCATTTAGTAAAGAAGGAGGAACCTGTATGATTACTTCACTAGCCAAAAAACAAGAGTATTATCAGGCTTTGGTCGACAAAAATCCAGAATATGACGGGATCTTTTTTGCGGGAATAAAAACAACTGGAATCTTTTGTCATGCGACGTGTACAGCTAGAAAACCCAAATTTGAAAATTGTGAGTTCTATTTAAGTGCGGAAGAGGCATTGTTATCAGGTTTTCGTCCGTGTAAAAAATGTCATCCTTTATCGTATCCTCATGATATACCAGACGAAGTAAAAATTTTGATTAATGAAGTGGAAAAAAATCCTGAAAAGAAATGGCATGAAGCTGATTTCCGTGAATTGGGGATCCACTCGGCTACTGCAAGAAGAAAGTTTAATACGAGTTATGGAATGACCTTTGTGCAGTATGCACGCGCACGGAGAATGGGCATTGCGTTTAAACACATATTGGCAGGCACAAAAGTAGTTGACGAGCAATTATCTTCCGGCTATGAATCCGCCAGTGGTTTTAATGACGCGTTTACCAAAATTATGGGAAATCCACCTAAAAAAACGGCAATTACCTTGGTACATGCCGCTATTATCGCAACGCCAATTGGCCGAATGATTAGTTTATCGGATGCTCATTATTTATACCTATTGGAGTTTATGGACAGAAGAGGCTTAGAAAAAGAAATTGAAAAGCTGCGAAATAAACATAATGCCCGGATTATCCCCGGAAAAACACCCATTAATCAAGAGCTTGAAGAGCAGCTCGCGTTGTATTTTCAACAACAATTACAAACATTTACGATTCCATTGTATAAAGATGGTTCAGATTTTCAAAAAAAAGTCTGGTCGTTGCTCGAAACAATTCCGCCAGGTACTACCTCCACTTACCGGGAAATTGCGACAAGATTAGGCAATGAAAAAGCGTTTCGTGCAGTCGGAAATGCAAATGGCGCCAACCAGATAGCGATCTTGATTCCTTGTCATCGTGTAATCAATACCAATGGTGAACTAGGTGGCTATGGTGGTGGACTTGAACGGAAAAAATATTTATTGGAATTAGAAAAAAATAAAAAATAAGTATAGAGTCTTCGTCATTCCTGCCTTATAGGTCGTGACGAGGCTATTTTTTTGCCCAGAATTTATTTCGTGTACGCTGATTTTCGCTCATTACTTGGCTTAGAGCCGTAGCGTTCTTGGTATTTTTTATAGAAAAAAGTAATATTTGTAAAGCCCGCTTCTGAGGCGCAAAGCGTGATCGGCTTTGCCGTATGCTTCACTAAAAAATTGGCCCGTTCTAATTTTTTATCAATAACCAATTGTGAAAAGTTTTTACTCGTCTCTTTCCGAATCAGTGAACTTAAGTAAGCAGGTGTGTAATTAAATATTTTGGCAAGGTTGCTTAAGGTTACGTTCATATAATTTTCTTCGATATAGTGGAGAATTTCCAAAATCTGTTCTTTACCAGTTGTCGAAGTTTTATTGGTTTCATAATCAAAATCTCTGACGAGCAACGTAAAAAGAATCGCGATCAGATTTTCAATAATCCGTTGATTGCCGATCAAACTTGAAAAATTTTCTAATAGCATTTCTTGAATGGTTAGCCTGATCTGAGTATCAAGGCTATTTTTAAAGACAATGTACTGATCATGAGAGTGCTTATCTGATAAAGCGGTTAAAACAAAATCTAAAACAATGCCTTCATCAAAATTTTCGCGACTAAGTTGTTTGGTAAAGTAATCCTTATTCACTAACAGATTGATAATGATATCGTCTATACCAGTGTCTTCAATCGAATGCGGTACAGCTGTATCGATTAGGCAGATTTGTCCTTTTTTCAACGTGACTTTTTTGCCATTAATGATCTGCGTGCACTTCCCAGAGTAAATATAATTTAATTCGATAAAGTTATGGATATGATAGGGAACAGGAATAAAACGAGTGTGTTTGATAATTTGAAAGCTTTGATTTTTGGGTATCAAGTTGTTAAAAACATAAACGAGCTCTCCATTAATTTTTTGCTGATCAAGCTGTTCATAATAATCAGATAGCTCATGATGCTTTTGATAGTGATGCTCTCTAGGCGTTAATTTTTTTAGTTCTGCTTCTAACGTTTTAAAATCCATTTTTAGCTGCTCCTTTAGATAGAGATCGTAAAATTTGATAATTAAGGTAATCTATTTTGATATTGTAGAATAGTATACCATATTTTATGATAGTTGTTGTAAGAGGATTCATTGTTGAATAGAATGGGTTTTGTAGATTGGAAGGATTAATGATATGAAGAAAATAGCGGATTTGTTAATTGATAAATATGATAACCATATTATGCCCTTTTTATGGACGCATGGGGAAGGGGAAGCCGTAATTCGTGCGTATGTTGAAAAAATAGCGCAATCTGGAATTCGCTCCCTTTGTTTTGAATCAAGACCACACGAGGATTTTTTAAAAGAAAAGTGGTGGCACGATATGGATATTCTTCTCGATGAATGTGAAAAGAGAGACATGACCGTTTGGATTTTAGATGATCAACATTTTCCCACCGGATATGCAGCTGGAGAAATTGCAAAGAATCATAAAAACTTGCAAAAAGAGTTTTTAAACTTTCATCAATTTGACTTTAATGGACCTAGAAAAAATGCTGGAATTGTACTGGATTGGACTACTATGGGAAATCGACCCAACGTTCTAAATGTCGGGGTAGACGAACGAGTAGCGGAAAAAGGAAAAACCGTTCAATCAGAAATTGTTTCAATCGTCGCTGCACGGAAAAAAGAGTTTAACGAAATAGAAGCAGCTGAGTTACGCGATTTGACAGATTTGATTAAAGGTGACACCTTGTATTGGGATATTCCAAGTGGAGAATGGAGTGTTTTTGTCTTTTATACCACGCAAGAAGGCGGAGAAGCCTCGACAGAAGGATATCTAAATCCACTTGTGCCGGAAGCAACCGATGTGTTACTGAATACGGTGTATGAAGCTCATTACGCGCACTATAAAGAAAGCTTTGGTACAACAATCCGCGGCTTTTTTTCAGATGAACCACGATTTGGCAACATAAAAGGACCGGATGCGGTGGTTGGAAAAATCGATATGCCATTACCTTGGCGACCAGGGTTTCTTGCAATGTTCGCAGAACGCTTACATAAAAATATAGCAGAAACGAAAATGTTATTGCCGCTTTTATATCGTGGAGATTCGGACAAAGCACATGAGGTACGCTATCAATATATGGAATTAGTGACAGATTTATACAGTGAACATTTTTCAAAACGAATTGGCAATTGGTGCACGAATCATCGAGTGGAACATATTGGGCATGTGATTGAAGATAACAACGCGCATGCGCGCTTGGGGTATGGCGCAGGGCACTTCTTTAAATCGATGGCGGGACAAGATATGGCAGGAATAGATGTTGTGCTGCACCAATTATTGCCGCAAGAGAATAATGGCTATTTTAAAGCAATGACTTCCACTGGCTGGGATGGTGAATTTTTCCATTATGCGCTAGCCAAAATGGGTGCCTCTCTCGGTCATTTGGATCCTAAAAAACGTGGACAGACCATGTGCGAAATGTATGGTGCCTATGGCTGGTCAGAAGGAACAAAGTTAATGAAATGGCTGACTGACCATATGCTGGTTAGAGGAGTAAATAATTTTGTTCCCCATGCTTTTTCGATGAAGGAGTATCCAGATCCAGATTGTCCACCTCATTTTTATGCGCATGGGCAAAATCCTGAATTTGCTGGCTTTGGTATTTTGATGGAGTACATGAATCGTGTGAGCTATCTTTTTAGTGAGGGCAAACATAAAGGCGATGTTGCCGTTCTTTATCATGCGGAGGCTGAATGGTCAGGTGACTACATGCCTTTTCAGAAGGTAGCTCGAGTGTTACTTGAAAAGCAAATTGAATTTGATATCGTTTCGAGTCAAATGGTGCAAGATTCTTTTCTAGAAGCGGCTCATTTCACGATTAATCAACAGGAATTTACAACACTTATCATTCCTTTTTCACAAAGATTACCACAAAAATTGCTGAAAAAGCTTGAAAAATTAGCCGAAAATGGTGTTCGTCTGATTTTTATGAAGGAACTCGTTCACAAAGCAAGTGAGGGAGTCGATGCTTCTTCTGAATTAACGGCTATTGGTAAAAAAGCGGAAATTACAAACGTAGACGAACTTTTTGGAATCTTGCAAGACTCTGCTATTGATCGCTTGGTGACAAATATTGAATTGCCATTTCTAAGATATTATCATTACGAACTCGAAGGAAAGTCAGTTTTTATGCTCTTCAATGAAAATGACGTGCAAGACATTCAGTTTAACGCTATCTTTCCGGTTACTCATTTAGTGAAAGGATATAACCCTTTAGAAAACACTGTCAAAGCGTTATCTTTACACGATGACCACTATGAGATTTCGTTGGCAAAAAGTGAAAGTCTGATCGTGTTTGAAACGGATTTACCGCGAGAAGCAGGACAAAGAATCCAAGAAAAATGGGAGGATGTGGAAGATTTACAACATAATCATTGGCAAGTTTTGTTTGACGGCGTAGGAATTGAGGCGCAGCAACGAGAAAAAGAATATTCTGCACTGCCGGTTATTGGGGTGGGGGATGACTACGATCACTTTAGTGGAACAACAACTTATGTGACAGAAACAGGCAAGCATCCAGAAAACACACTTCTTGAAATTGAGAATGCCTCAGAAATTGTTTCGGTTTCGATTAATGGGCACCTGATAGGCACCAAAATTAGTACACCCTATACTTTTGATTTATCAGGCAGTCTGAATGAGGCAAAAAATGAAATAAAAATTGAGGTGATTAACAACTTAGGAAGAAATAAGCGTGATTATTTGTCCCAATACCTATTAGTAGAACCAATTGGAATTACTGGCTCTGTCAAATTGAAAGCAAATAAGGAGGAAAAAAATGAACGCAAAACAGATAGCCAACGAAATTTTGGATGAGATTGGTGGTAAAAAGAATATTGAATCCGTTACTCATTGTATAACACGGCTGCGCTTTGTTTTGAAAGACACTTCAATTCCCAATAAGGAAGTCGTTTCGAATATCGATAGCGTGATCTCAGTAGTCGAACAAGGCGGGCAATATCAGGTTGTCTTGGGCAATAAAGTAAATGATGTCTATGCAGAAGTGATCAATCAAATCGGAGAAGAACAGACTATTGTTGCTTCGACAGAAACAAAGAAGAAGCCATTATTAGATGTCTTTACCGCTACTGTATCCGGGATTTTTATGCCAGTATTAGGCGCAATGGCAGCATCAGGTACGATCAAAGGAATTCTTACTGTTTTATCCGTTGCGAATATTTTACCCGCAACATCTGGAACGTACATTACGCTATATGCGTTATCAAATTCATTCTTTTACTTTATGCCGGTTATTCTGGGCGCATCGGCAGCGAAGTATTTTAAAATGAATATTTATGTGGGAATGCTGATCGGGGCCTCATTGATTTATCCAACCTTGATTCCCTATGCTTCAAAAGGTAGCTTAACCTTTCTTTCGATACCAGTCAGCATGATGGATTACACATCGACTGTTTTTCCAGCGATTGTCGCGGTTTGGTTAGCATCTAAGCTTGATAAATTAACTTTAAAATTACCGCTAAAAGATTTACGTTTTATCTTACAGCCACTCATTGTTTTGGTGATTTCTGTGCCAATTGCGCTAATTGTCATCGGGCCGATCATCTCCACATTAGGTGAAATCTTAGCGCAAGCAGTGAATGCTGTTTATAATTTCAATCCAATTCTTGGTGGCGCAGTCATTGGAGGTCCATGGATTCTAATGGTGATGTTTGGATTACACTGGGCATTTATTCCTATTTTTATTAACAATGTTGCTTCACAAGGCTTTGATCCGATTATGGGTTTGTTGCTTGCAAACCAATTTGCAATGGCTGGTGCGGTATTTGCGGTCGGAATTCGCACGAAAAAAGAAAAAGTTCGTGCGCTATCCTATTCTACAGGGGTAACAACCTTGATCGGAATCAGTGAACCAGCACTCTATGGTGTATTGCTTCCTTATAAAAAACCGTTAATTTCAGCGATTATTGGGGGCAGCTTAGGTGCGATGGTCGCCGGAGCGTTAAACACCGTTCAATACACTTTTGGCGGATCTGGTTTACTCGGAATTCCTTTGATTATTAATCCTAAAGGAATTGATGGCGGTTTTTATGGCGGAATTGCTTCTCAAATCATTGGGTTTGCCGTTGCGTTTGCTGTCACTCTTTTATGGGGCTTCAAAGAAGAACCTGAAAAAGTGGTCGATACGAGTAAAGAATCAAGCGATACGTTGATTGACCTTACGACCATTTTATCTGGCACTGTCGTTCCATTATCCGAGGTACCGGATAAAGTATTTTCTGAAGGGTTGATGGGACAAGGTTTGGCTGTTATTCCGGATAAAGGGGAAGTGAAGGCACCCTTTGCTGGGACAGTAACAACTGTTTTTCCGACGAAGCATGCCATCGGTTTAACCAGTGATGATGGGATTGAATTATTAATTCATATCGGCTTAGACACAGTTGAGCTTGGCGGAAAAGGCTTTACTACATATGTCGAGACCGGTCAACGTGTGAAAAAAGGAGACAAGTTAGTAGAAGTTGATTTAGAGAGTCTGAAAGCTGCAAATTATGCAACGATTTCACCTATTATTATTACGAACTCAGCAGATTTCCGCTCGGTCACAACCGAACAACACAAACTCCATGTATTGAGCTGAAACGAGTTAAAAAAATGAATAGTAAATATTTAGTTTAACTAATAACTTTAAATGTTGTTAGGGTTTCAAAAACAGGATAGATCAAGCAGAGAATAACTAAAAAACGACACATATGTCAGAGAAAATCTGGCTGCTGTGTCGTTTTTTCCTCTCTTTTAGCCAAAGCTTTTCTTTAAGATTTCTTCTTAAATCGCTTAAATCCCGTGCGAATTTTTCCTTGTAAATGTTGAAAAGCTAAGTATTGTTGTCGTGCGTTTTCAATTTTTTTATACCGTTGCCGATTTTTTTTATAAAACTGTTGGTGAAAATTTTCAGCAGGCCAAAAGGTAGTCGCTGGTTCGATTGAAGTCACAATCGGACGACTGTAC
>JAATGB010000183.1 GCA_015654945.1 Lactobacillales bacterium
TCGAATAAATTATTTTGTGAAGAGGAGAGAAACGGATGTGGAAGGTGTTAGTTAGTACTTTTTCAAAGAAAAAAATCCAAAAAAAATGGGTAAAAGTTCCACGTAAGTCAACCCTCAAATCTTAGATGCTTAAGACATAAAGCGATAATTTTGATTAGCGAATAAGTCTATGGAAAATATGGTTTGCACTGCTTGTTACTAAGGAGTATGTAGAATAAAAGCTGACAAAATAAAAAAACTGAAATCCGTTTTCAACGGAGGATTTCAGTTTTTTTTAGTTACAAAATTGAGAGAGTAAAGAAAGTAGGTATAGTATCTTACATTTTTGACAATCAAATAAAAAAAGTTTATGCTATTATTGTTAGCTAGCTAACGTTAAATTGAAAAAGAAAAGAGGATAGCAGATGAAAAATACGGGAAGAATGCTGAAAATTGCCTGCAATCAAATGACGCGTAATTTTGACCGTTTTGCAGAGCAGTTTGGCTTAACAAGTACGCAAATGTCAGTGATTGACTATCTGACACAACACCCAAATCAGGAAGTTTTGCAGCGAGACATTGAGCACGAATTTAATATTCAACGCTCTACAACAGCCGTTTTATTGAAAAGAATGGAAAGAAATAATTTGTTGTATCGTGATTCTTCTACGAAAGACACCCGACAAAAATCGGTTTATTTAACTCCAGAAGCAGCAAAGCTAAGTCAGAAAATCACAAGTTATTTGGATGCACAACAAACAGAGCTGACAACGCATTTTTCTCAGAATGAAATTCAAAACTTTGAAAAAATTTTGAATTATTATATTGACAAAGAAAAAAATGGATACTTTATTGGAGGATAAACGATTGAATAATGAAAAACAGTCTTTAAAGGTTGTCGGCGCGATTATTGCTACCGGAATTATGTCATTCTGTGGTGTTGTAGTCGAAACGGCAATGAATATTACCTTTCCTACTTTGATGAAAGAATTTTCAGTGGATACAGCTACAGTCCAATGGATGACGACCATTTATTTATTAGTTGTTGCGGTTATTGTTCCCTTATCAGCAATTTTAAAAAAGTCATTTAAGACCAAGAAGCTTTTTTTAGTGGCAAATCTTTTATTTATTGTAGGTGTTGCTTTAGATGCTGGGGCAGTCAACTTTTATATTTTACTGTTTGGTCGCGTGATTCAAGGAATTGGAACCGGGATTGCGTTGCCCTTAATGTTTAATATTATATTGGAACAAGTTCCTGTTTCAAAAATTGGTGCTATGATGGGAGTGGGCACGTTGATTACTGCAATTGCGCCAGCAGTGGGACCCACTTTTGGTGGAGTAGTCGTTACTGCACTTAGTTGGCGCTATATCTTTATTTTTTTGTTGCCTGTGCTGCTTATTTCTTTCGTTTTAGGAATTTTGACAATCGAGCAGAAAAGTGAAGTACATCTAGTGAAATTAGATAAAATTAGTTTTTTATTGATCGTTTTAATGTTTGGAGGTTTTATTTTAGGCTTTAGTAATATGGGAAATCATAATTTTTTTGATTTGATTGTTGCTGGTTCTTTTGCTATCGGAATAATTGGAACAGTTGGTTTTGCTTTACGCTCGAATAAAATTACTGCGCCGATTATTGATTTAAGAGTATTGAAGAGCGGAATATTTAGTGGCCATGTGACCGCATTTTTTCTACTTCAAATGATTTCATTAGGCTTATCTTTTATTTTACCTAACTATATTCAGTTAGTAAATGGAGAAACAGCAATTGTTGCCGGTCTTGTTGTACTACCGGGTGCTATTTTAGGCGCGCTGTTTTCACCATTTGGTGGTCGGATTTTAGATACTTTGGGCGCAAAAAAACCGATTTTATTGGGTGCCTTTTTAACATTATTTTCGGTCGCATTATTTTCTTTCTTCGGCTTAACGCTTACCAACCTACTCATTGGGATGCTGTATACACTCTTTATGGCAGGAGTTGGTTTGGGATTTGGAAATATCATGGCAAACGGTCTGAAAAACGTAACGGTTAAACAGCAAACAGATGGCAATGCGGTGTTAACCACCTTGCAACAGTTTGCTGGTGCTGCTGGAACCGCAGTCGTTTCCGCTATAATTGCCCAAAGTCAACATACACAAACTACGAATGCTGCGCGCGCAACCGCAATCGGTTCACAACACGCATTTATACTATTATTGGCATTAAGTATGTGTGAATTTGTCATTTTACTAAAAGTGGTCGGGTTCGTAAAAGTAAAAAATTAGGAGAAAAATGAACATCGATAACCATAAATGGGGATCCTAATAATAACGATAACTTATTTTTAGTTAAAATAAGTTATCGTTATTTTTTACGGCCAAGTAAAGAACGAATGTCTAAGAAAATGAGCCGAATGAATTGCAATTTTAATTGTATTGCTTTGTTATAAATAAAAAATAGAGTAAACTTATTTCACAAATTAGTTTTGTAAACTTTAAATGAAAAAGGGGAAAAAACCAGAGTAGTCATGTTGTATTTGAAAATCTGTAAATTAGAAATGAAGCTTGTAGGTTGCTTAGATATTTTTGATTTTTATTGGTCGTTATTTAAACGGTCTCATGTTGAATAAAATCTCAAAAATATTTTGGGATCAATGAAGGTATGAATGTAAGCGCTTTTAGTGTAAATTATGAATTAAGGAGTAGATGAAAATGAATTTAGATGAACGAAGCAATCAATTATTTATAAAACTTGTTCATAATTCTCAACTATCTATCCGACATTTGATGAATCAATATGATTTATCGCGGGGACAGATTAATTATGATCTAAAAAAAATCAATGAATGGTTAAAAGAAAATCATTTGCCGCCAATTGAGCGAACCAAAGGAGGTCTATTCATTGTTCCAGACGACGTTATTGGCGAATATGCGTATGGAGTACCAGCTGTTGATGTTCAGATAGACTATCTGTTTTCTCAACAAGAAAGAATCTATCTACTGGAAGTCATGCTATTAAGTAAGGAGGAATATATTTCTTTAAATCATTTTATTGATGCATTACAACTTAGTAAAAATACAGTCTTACGTGCTTTAAAGGCAGTGGAAGAGGATATTGCATCCTACCATTTAACTTTACAGTATACGCGAGCAACAGGTTATTACATAGACGGAGATGAATGGTACAAACGTCAACTATTGCGAGATACATTGAATCGTTTGCAAAAAACAAATTGCGGACTGAAAACACTTGTTGAATTCGCTCAATTAGAAGAAGCACAAGTCAAAATGTATAAAGATCGTTTTGAAAAAATGGAAGAAAAATTAGAAGTAAAATTTACAGACGAACAAATGGAGATTCTCCCTTCCTTTTATATCCTTATCCTAAGGCGGATTAAGAAAGGAAAAAAAATATTCTATAATTTTGAAATTGACTTTGAAGTCTTAGCAGATACTCAAGAATTTTTAGCAGTCAATCAGCTTTTCCCAGAAAAGTTAGCACTCAGTGAAGATGAAAAAATTTACTTAACTTTGCAGCTTTTAGCAACAAATGTGTCCAGAAGTGATACGTTAACAAAAAATCAATTGTCAACAATGTCAAAAGCAATTGAAGAAGTGCTGGTTCTATTTGAACAATCAACAGCTTTGAAAATTGAAAATAAAGAAACGTTGCTAAAACAACTAATGACGCATATGCGTCCTGCATACTACCGTATTAAATATCATATGAATTTTCAAAATCATTATTATGATATGAACCGTGAATATTTAGCCTCACTCTTTTATTTGGTCGAAAAAGCCTGTACGCCCCTAACCGTTTTTTTTGGTCAGGAGCTTCCCGATAATGAATTATTTTTCATTTCCTTATTTATTGGTGGGCACATTATTAGCGAAAAAGAGAAGAAGCAAGGAGTAAAAAGGGAGAAAGCAGCGATTGTCTGTCCTAATGGCATTTCGGTTTCCATTTTACTTGAAAAAAATTTACGCAGTTTATTGCCTGAAATTGATTTTCTTCCGGTCATGTCGGTTCGTGAGTTTTATGAAACAGATTTAGATATCTCTTATGTTTTTTCGGTTGTGCCACTAAAAACGGAAACGGAACTTTTTGTTATCAATAGTTACTTAACTGAAAACGAGAAACGCCAACTGCGAAAACGCGTCATGAAATTATCGAAAAATACAGAGTTACCACAGTTGTCACCAGAAAAAATTATGGCTGTCATGAAAAAACATGGAGCAATCGAAGACGAGCATGGCCTTTACTATGAGTTATTAGAAATGATAGATGATGTTGAACTTCCAAAAGTAGAAAGAAATACACCTACTCTTTTGGCGTTACTTAACGAAAATCCGATTCAATTATTTAGCCATGGCGAAAGCTGGCCCACTGTTTTAAGTAAATTAAGTGAACCATTGGTCGCAAAAAAAATTATTGATGGGAATTATTTAGAACACTTGCTGCTTGAATATCCTTTTATTCCCAATCATATCGTGCTTCGAGAAGCAATTGCGTTGCCCCATACGGAAGCCGAAAATGGTGCTTGGGGTGTCGGTATGAGTTTAGGGATTGTGAAGCAAGGTCTAGCGTACAACACGAAGAAAATTTATCTGGTCGTTGTCTTAGCCTCAAATGATAAGGAAAAACATGTGGATGCTTTAATGGAATTAATGAATTTAGCAGGAAAGCAAGCGATCATTGATCATTTGGTTGAAGCAGAAAGTGAAGAAGAAGCAAGAGCATACATCTCTGAATTTTCAGAAAATTATTGGAGGGAACAGAATGGAAATAAAAGCAAAGCGACTTAGCGATTACTTAAATAAAGAGCTTATTTTTGTCAAACACACCTATCAAGGGAAGGAGGAACTTTTTGAAGAGGTGAATCAAGTTGCTTTTAAACAAGGTTTTGTTCGTGGTGATTTTTTAGAAAGGGTGCAGGCACGTGAAGCGGAATTTCCAACAGGTATTCAATTAGAAAAAATCGGTGCTGCAATTCCTCATACGGATTCAGAATGTATTTTAAAAGAATTTATCGCAGTGGTGACAACGGATCAACCCGTTGCGTTTAAACGGATGGAAGACCCATCGCAAGAAACAAAGGCCGCAGTTATTTTTGTCCTTGGTCTTAATCAGCCGCATAGCCAATTGGAGATGTTGCAGACATTGATGTCCGTGTTGCAAAACAATGAACTGCTTACTGAATTACTAACAAGCACAACCGCAGAAGAACTAATTGATATTTTAACAAATGCAACTATTAAAGGAGAAAAATGAAAATGAAAAAAATAAATGTTTTAGTCGCATGTGGTGCAGGGATTGCCACGTCAACGATTATCATGAAAAAAATTGAGGATTTATTTAAAGAAAATAAGATTGAGGCGAATTTGATGCAAATTAAAATTTCGGAAGCAGCTTCAAAGCAAGAAAATGCTGATATTCTGATTTCAACAACAATGCTGCCAACCACTTATCGCATTCCAGCGATTACAGCTGTCCCATTTCTAACAGGTATTGGTGAAGACAAGTTGAAAGAGAAAATTTTAGTCGCAATTAGTGAAATTCAAGCAAACAAATAATCTACCTATAACTTTTGGGCCCAAAGTTTGTAGATTTTATCAAAAATAGGTTAAACAATAAATAATTTTTTATAAAAGGGGAGTACATTGTGGATACATTATTAAATATTGTTCAAAGTATTTTGGATATGGGATCAAGCGTGATGTTGCCGATTATCATTTTCTTAGTTGGACTTGTTTTTAGAGTAAAGCCAGGAGCTGCTTTGAAATCTGGGATTACCGTTGGGATTGGAATGATTGGGATTAATTTAGTTGTAGATTTATTGACATCGAATGTCGGACCTGCAGCACAAGCCATGGTTGAACGTTTTGGCTTGAACTTGACAATTATTGATGCTGGTTGGCCAGCAGTCGCAGCCGGAACGTGGGCACAGCCGATTGCAGCGATTATGATTCCAATTATTTTGTTGGTAAATATTTTGATGCTCATAACCAAAACAACCAAAACTTTGAACATTGATATTTGGAATTATTGGCACATGATTGCCGCATCTGCAACCGTTTTCGTGATTACCAAAAGCTGGTGGTTCAGTATTTTATGTGGAATTATTTATGAAGTTTTGGTGTTGACTATTGCAGATAAGACAGCGCCAGTGATGCAAAAGTATTATGGCTTAGAAGGGATTAGCTTTCCGACTGGTTCAACTGCAGGCTATGGATTGCTTGGTATACCAATCGGCTGGGCTGTTTCAAAAATACCAGGAATTAGTAAAATTGATGTGAATCCAGAAACAATTCAAAAACGGTTTGGTGTTTTTGGCGAACCAATGATTATGGGGATCGTAATTGGTGCGATCTTAGCAGCGCTTGGCGGTTACAGCATTTCTGGGATTGCACAAATGGGAATGAGTATGGGCGGTGTCATGTTCTTAATGCCAAGAATGGTTAAAATTTTGATGGAAGGCTTGATTCCGATTCAAGAAAGCGCGCAAAAAATATTGCAAACAAGATATGGCGATCGAGAAATCTATTTAGGAATGGACGCAGCGCTAACAACAGGCTCGCCAGCAGCTTTGGCTACAGGAATTTTAATGGTACCGATTACGTTGTTCTTGGCAGTTATTTTACCAGGTAACCGTGTACTTCCTTTCGGTGATTTGGCTACAATTCCTTTCTTTGTAGGGATGATTGTTCCAAGCCGTAAGGGCAATATTGTCCACTCGGTTATTACCTGTACAATTGTGATGGTTTTTGCTTTGTGGATGGCCACGGATTTCAGCCCTGTCTTAACAAACATGGTGGAAGGAATTGCAAAATTCCCAGATGGAGCAGCACAAATTACGAACTTAGATACAGGTGGGAATATATTGAACTGGGTCTTCTTACGAATTTCAGAATTGGTAAGCGGTGTCTTTAATTAAAAATGAGTTACAATAATTTGGAGGGATTAGGTTGCAAACGAAAACAAAAACAATGAATGCAGTGATCAAGGCTGCTGAAGGCTATGATCAAATGGAATTTTCAGAAATTGCTGTTCCAAAAGTGACAGAAGATAAAGTCTTGATTAAGGTAGCCTATACAGGAATTTGCGGTTCAGATATTCATACGTTCAAAGGTGAATACAAAAATCCGACCACGCCAGTAGTTTTAGGTCATGAATTTTCGGGCGAAGTGGTGGAAATTGGGGAAGCGGTAACCACGGTCAAAGTTGGCGATCGAGTGACCAGTGAAACGACTTTTTCGGTTTGTGGAAAGTGTGAGTATTGTCAGAAGAAAGAATATAACCTTTGTCCTTATCGGAAAGGCTTGGGAACACAACAAAATGGCAGTATGACCGATTATGTCTTGGCGCGCGAAGAAAGTATCCATATTTTACCAGATAATTTAAGTTATGAAGGAGCAGCACTTAGTGAACCTTTAGCATGCTGTGTTCATGCGATGTATCAAAAAAGTACGTTAGAATTACAAGATAAAATCATTATTATCGGACCAGGACCGATTGGCTTATTATTGTTGCAGATTGCCAAAGAGATTGGTGCTTATGTTGTCATGACGGGAATTACCAAAGACAAGCATCGTCTAGAGCTGGCCAAAAAAATGGGAGCGGATAAAATTATTGATACGCAAAAAGATGATTTAGCAACTGTGATCAATGAAGTAACCGACCAGTATGGTGTTGATAAAATCTACGATGCTTCGGGATCTATCTACGCTGTGAATCAAAGTTTGCCGCTTTTACGAAAAGGTGGAACTTTTGTCCAAGTTGGTTTATTCAAAGAAAAAATGAATGAGTTGGACATTGAATCAACGATCCAACGTGAAATTAGATATGTCGGTAGCCGTTCGCAAAATCCTTTTGACTGGCCCATTGCCATTCATCTTTTAGCTAAGGGCGCAATTGATATCCAAGGAATGATTACAAAAATCTATCCGCTACAAGAATGGAGAACTGCTTTTGAAAAAGTAATGGAAGGCAACGAAATTAAGGTATTAATCGAATCAAACGTGAAAGAGTAGCGAAGAAAGGAAAAAAAATGAAGATTGTAATTGGCAACGATCATAGTGGATTTTGCTTAAAAAATGCCCTTGTCCATCATTTAAAAGAACAAGGTCAAACGATCATTGATTATGGTACGGATAATCCCTTTACAATTACGGATTATGTGGACTATGCAACAATCATTAGTCACGAGGTCGTGACACATCAGGCGGATCTTGGCATTCTTTGCTCTTGCACTGGTGTTGAGATGAGCATTACTGCAAATAAAGTTGTAGGAATAAGAGCAGCCGTCATTCATGATGCTTTTTCTGCAAAAAGAGCCAAAGAACAGGTAGATCTAAACGTTTTATGTTTAGGTGAGCAGATAATAGGCGAGGAAAGTGCCTTGTTCGTTGTCGATACATGGTTGGCAGCTGTTTTTCATGAACAAAGATTACAACAATTTGAGTATTTTAATTGAAACAAGAGCCCTAGGAGCAAATAAAAATGCTTCTAGGTTTTTATTTTTATCATTGATTTAGGAGACTGGTATTTTTTTCAATAGGGAACGAATGAAAGAAAGGAGTTTGCGCTAAGGCTTAACAGATAGCGATAAGTTACTTACTACGTAATCCTGATCACCATCGTGATTGAATGTCGTTGATCAAGAAACTACCACTACATTTATAGCAGATGAACCGACACATACTTTAGACAAAGAAAATCAGTAATTGATGCTCGAATTACTTCTATAGCCGCAGCAAAAATATTAGATGGCAATTTTTTCATATTTATGAGTTAGCGTTACCAGAAACTTATGCTGCTACAGATGGATCACAGTAATCTTTATTCTGAAAATAAATCAGCGCGTATTTAATAAGTTTCCTAAAATGTGTTACTATTAATGGAGAAACGCTACATTTAGGAGGCACGAATATGGATCAGAAGATACAGGAAAAACGAATCAAGATTTTTTTTGATTATGGCAACACATTAAAAGGCGCCAAGGTATACTATCGCGAAGATTGGCAAGTCTATTATTTCGATCTATTAGGTAAAATGTTTGGCATGATGAATAGGGAACCAAGTGAAACAGCAATCATCACGCTAAAGGGACTGCCGGAAGAAAATGAGATTTTACGAGAAATGTATCCAGATGTTATTCCTGGGTACTATGCAAACAAAGTCCATTGGAATTCCATTTACCTAAAAACAGAACAGCTAAGCGATCCTGAAATAAAAAAACTAATTTTGCAATCATACAAACTTGTTTATCATAAATTAACAAAGAAAGCAAAAGCGCAAATCGACGCAATGCAGTCGTAACAAGTGGGAATCTACCTGAATCAGATAATAAGGAGGAACAATAAAATTGAAAAAAGGAAAAACGAATTATCAGTGGCAAGAAAAAATCAGAAAGATCATGCGAGGACGATATGGCGTGATTGATACCTTGACAAAGCATTTATTCGTGCTTGCGGTTATCTTTTTGCTAGTTGGAAGTTTTGTGCCAAGTCGCTGGTTATCGCTGCTCATCTTTCTTTGTTTAGGTCTTGCCTATTATCGTGTTTTTTCGAAAGCAATTTATAAAAGAAGTGCTGAAAATCAGAAATATCGCGCGTTTTTGACAAAAGTAAAACGACCATTTATTTATGAAATCAAAAAGTTCGCTGATCGGAAAACACACAAATATTTTACCTGTTCGACTTGTCGACAACATATCAGGGTTCCCAAAGGAAAAGGACTAGTCTTGATTAAGTGCCCATCTTGCGGTCACCAATTTGAAAAAAAGACATAAAACGGAAAATAGTTTTGAAGTACTGAGACATAAAACGGCTAAGCCAGTTCAGATATTTTAAAATGAAAAGGAGTAACCGATGAAATTAACTGCAGTCCATCATATTGCAATTTACACTTCTGATTATGAAAAAACGAAACATTTCTACGTTGATTTATTGGGATTTGAAATTATTCGTGAAAATTACCGCAAAGAACGAGAAGAACATAAACTAGATCTAAAACTAGGGCAAAGTGAATTAGAAATATTTATTGGACCCAATCATCCGAAACGACCAAGCTATCCAGAAGCATATGGACTTCGTCATTTCGCATTTAAAGTGGAGAATATCGAACAGGTTGTGAAAGAACTGCATAGGAAAGGGATTGAAACGGAGCCGATCCGCATTGATGCATATACGGGTGAGAAAATGACCTTCTTTTTTGATCCAGATCAATTGCCATTGGAATTACATGAGTAAATAGGCAATAAGTTAGCTGTCTTCGCTGACGCTTGGTATAAGCCGGTTTGGAGAGTAGCTGCGCAATTTTACTCTGTTTGCGGATAAGTAATTTAGAATGGTATATTTATTATAAAATAATGAGAAATTTCTGAAAATTCCATGACAACCGTTTGAGTTTTATGCTACAATTATTGAATAGTAAATATGAGTAAGGAGTGCGTCGAATGGTTGATATAAAGTGGGAAGAATTAGGTTTTAACTATATTAAAACGCCGTATCGTTATTTGTCTGTTTGGAAAGATGGCAAGTGGGATTCTGGTAAGCTGACAGAAGATAATTTTTTGAAAATTCATGAAGGATCGCCAGCAATTCACTATGGTCAACAAGCCTTTGAAGGCTTAAAAGCTTATCGTTGTAAAGATGGCAGTATTAATATTTTCCGACCAGATGAGAATGCTAAACGGCTACAAAGCAGTGCTGATCGTGTGCGAATGCCACAAGTAGAAACAGCTGTTTTTATTGATGCAGTTAAGCAAGTAGTAAAGGCAAACGAAGAATATGTTCCACCATATGGAACTGGAGCTACTCTTTATTTGCGGCCACTTTTAATTGGCGTTGGTGAGAATATTGGCGTAAGTCCTGCGAAAGAATACATTTTCACCATTTTTTGTATGCCAGTTGGTCCTTACTTTAAAGGAGGCTTAGCACCAACTAATTTTGTGGTTTCAGACTATGATCGTGCTGCACCAAACGGAACAGGCGCCCAAAAAGTGGGGGGTAATTATGCAGCTAGCTTATTACCAGGTGAAGAAGCGCATGGTAAGAAATTTTCGGATTGTATTTATTTAGATCCAGCAACGCACCAAAAAATCGAGGAGGTTGGTTCAGCAAACTTTTTTGGTATTACCAAAGAAAATGTTTTTGTGACGCCTAAATCTCCGTCTATTTTGCCAAGTATTACGAAGTATTCTTTATTGTATTTAGCAGAACATCGTTTGGGATTAAAAGCGATTGAAGGAGATGTTCTAATTACGGAGTTAGCTAACTTTAAAGAAGCAGGTGCGTGTGGAACTGCGGCTGTTATTTCACCTATTGGTGGAATTCAAAATGGAGATGATTTCCACGTGTTTTATAGTGAGAAAGAAGTTGGACCGGTAACGACTCAATTGTATAAAGAGCTTACAGGTATCCAATTTGGCGATGTGGAAGCACCAACAGGCTGGATTTATAAAGTCTAAGCGAAGAGAAAATGTATCAACTGCAACGCTTATATACAAAAAAATCCTCACAAGTAATCTTGTGAGGAACTTTTTTTATTTTGCTTCTTGTAGGACATTAATTTTTTCAACAGTGATCGTTGTTTTAGGTTTATCTGAATCATCGGTTTCAGTTTGAGCTATCTTATCGACAACAGCCATTCCTTCGATTACTTGACCAAAAACAGAATATTGTTGATCGAGCGTTGGGGTGCCCCCCTTTTGGTATGCATCAATGATTTTTTGTGGGTAGTCATCGGTTAGCAGACCATCAGAAACATCTTGATCATTCTGGACGATATAAAATTGACTTCCTTGTGTTTTAGCCGTCACTTCACCAGTTGTTCTTGCCATGGCAAGCGCACCACGAATGTGATACAAGTGATTTGAAATTTCTGGCGCAAATTCTGTTTTCCAGATACTTTCACCACCAGCACCTGTACCATCAGGATCACCGCCTTGAATCATAAATTCATTGATGACTCGATGAAAGGTTGTGCCATTATAATAACCATCTTTCGCATGGGTCATGAAATTTTCCACTGCTTTAGGTGCATATTCAGGGAATAGCTTAATTTTGATTGTTCCCTGGCTAGTAACTAATTCAACTAAATCTTCATTTGTTGCCACAGCGGTACTGAGTTGTGGTAAATCGAAGCTTTCGGCGTTAATATCTTCCTTTTTTGTTTCTTTTTTACTTGTCGAAGTCGTTGCTTTTTTGTCTTTTGTGGTGCTATCACTACAAGCCGTTACAAGAAGCGAAGCACAAGCGAGTAATGTAAGCATTAAGCCCATTTTTTTTAGTTTCATAATAATTTCCTTTCAGCTATGTTCTTTCACTATCCATAGTACCAAATTCTAAAATAGAAAACCAACTATTTTTTTGAAATCTAAAATATAGTGAACTGGTCTAGATGTTTTTTCAAGACACTGTTATAATGAAAAGGAATTCATTTCAAAGATTAACAAGGAGGTAACTTATTTATGGGAAAGTTAGGAATTTCAATTTATCCAGAACGTTCGACCTTTGAGGACGATAAAGCATATTTAGATTTAGCGCACAAATATGGATTTAAACGGGTTTTTACGAGCCTGTTACAAGTTAGTGAAGGCAAAGAAAAGGTTTTAGCAGATTTTAAAGAGTGTGTGATGTACGCCAATAGCTTGGGATTTGAAGTAATGGTGGATATCAATCCGGCATTGTTTGATCAACTAGGAATCTCCTATGACAATTTAGCTTTCTTCGATGAAATGGGTGCCTATGGTGTCCGACTCGATTTAGGTTTTACCGGAGCAGAGGAAGCAAAAATGACACGCAATCCTTATGGAATTAAAATTGAGATTAACATGAGCAGTGGAACCAAATATGTAGATAATATTATGAGCTATTCGCCCAATGTCGCTAATTTGCTTGGTTCACATAATTTTTATCCGCATCGCTATTCAGGTTTAGGCTATGAGCACTTTATCAATTGCTCGAAACAGTTTACGAAATATCGAATCAACACTATGGCATTTGTAAACTCTCAAGTAGCGACGTTTGGCCCTTGGCCGACACAAGATGGGCTCTGTTCACTCGAAGCTCATCGTGATTTAGAAGTTGCGACCCAAGTGAAGCATTTGCTGTTGACAGGTTTAATTGATGATATCTCAGTTGGGAATGCGTATGCATCTGAGGCAGAATTGAAGGCCATGTCGGAAGCTTTTTTTGCAGATTATCCCTCCATTAAAGTGGATGTTGCTGCTGATATTACGGCAGATGAACGCACTGTTTTGTTTGAAAACTTGCATAGTTATCGTGGGGATCGTTCCGAATATATTCTTCGCTCAACGATGACCAGAATTATTTATCAAGATCGTCCTTTTCCAGCGCATAATACCGTTGATATGAAAAAAGGCGATGTTCTAATTGACAATGCAGGCTACGGTCAATACAAAGGAGAAACCCAAATTGCATTACAAGCAATGAAAAATGATGGACGTGTTAATGTTGTGGGACAAATAGCAGCAGATGAATTATTTCTATTAGATTTCTTGCAGCCTTGGTCGAGCTTTAAACTAATTGAAAAGTAAGAAAGAAGTACCCAGTGAATTCCACTGGGCTTTTTTCTGTGCTATTATAGTAAGGAAGAAATCCTGAATTAGTGGAGGCAACTATGTTTACTTATGAACAAATTCAAAGCCTAAATGAATTAGAATTAGCTGTGTATAATTATGTCATTCAAAATATTGGTCAAGTGCGAACGATGAAAATTAGAGAGCTTGCAGACCAGGCCCATGTGTCCACAACAACGGTCTTGCGTTTTTGTTCAAAGATGGGCTGTGACGGCTATTCTGAATTTAAATTGCGCCTCAAAATTTTAAAAGAAAAAGCGGCGATCAAAGAAGTACAAGATGATGTTTCTGGAATGCTGGATTTTTTCACGAAAATTAATACGACAGAATTTAAAGAGATTATTCAAAGTTGTGCGACAATGATTGAAAAAGCACAACGGGTTTTTTTCTTAGGAATTGGCAGCAGTGGGATTTTAGGGCAGTATGGCGCACGTTTTTTTTCAAATATTGGAATCTATTCTTCCCATGTCACTGATCCATTTTATCCGATGCCAGATACAGAAGAACAGTCCGTTTTAATTGTGCTATCCGTTTCTGGAGAAACAGAAATGATTCTCCAACAGGTTAGTCAATACAAACAGAAAAATTTCAAAATTATTAGTATTACCAATAGTGAAAATTCAACATTAGGAAAAGTTTCCGATGGTGTAGTCAGCTATTATATGCCGATTAAAGTCATGGGGCATCATTATAATGTCACAACACAAGTCCCGGTGGTTCATATTATTGAAAGCTTAGGTAGAAGTGCGCAACAACTTAGATTTCAAAAAGAGCGATGTTTGTCGGAAAAAAAGGATAAAAATAATCGTAATTAACAGTTTAAAAAGAGAATCACTCTACTGATTTAATGGACAAATGAACACGTAACCCTTACAATGGTAAAGAGATTTGGAATAGAATGAGGAGGACAAACGAATGTCCATGTTTTTAGATCAAGTAACCATTGATGTCAAAGCTGGTAAAGGCGGCGATGGAATGGTTGCATTTAGAAGAGAAAAATATGTTCCTGATGGTGGACCAGCTGGTGGTGATGGTGGACGCGGCGGTGATGTAATATTAGTAGTCGATGAAGGACTACGAACATTAATGGATTTCCGTTTCAATCGCCATTTTAAAGCGTTACCCGGTGAAAACGGAATGAGCAAAGGCATGCATGGTAGAGGCTCAGATGATCGGTATATTCCGGTCCCTCCCGGCACAACGGTACGAGATGCTGAAACAGGAAAGCTATTAGGCGACCTATTGACAGAAGGCCAAGAATTGGTTGTGGCCAAAGGTGGCCGGGGCGGTCGGGGGAATATTCGTTTTGCCACAGCAAAAAATCCAGCTCCAGAATTAGCTGAGAATGGCGAGCCTGGTCAAGAGCTGAAATTAGAAATGGAACTAAAAGTTTTAGCGGATGTTGGACTTGTAGGCTTTCCTTCCGTTGGAAAATCAACGCTCCTTTCGATTGTTTCCAAGGCAAGACCTAAAATTGGTGCGTATCATTTTACAACACTTGTCCCAAATCTTGGGATGGTCGCAACACAGGATGGTCGTAGCTTTGTCATGGCGGATTTGCCGGGATTAATTGAAGGTGCGTCACAAGGAATCGGGCTAGGCACCCAATTCTTACGTCATATTGAGCGGACACGAGTAATTTTACATGTGATTGATATGAGTGGAATTGAAGGAAGAGATCCTTATGAGGATTACCTTGCCATTAATAAAGAATTAGAAACACATAATTTACGGCTATTAGAGCGCCCACAAATTATTGTGGCAAATAAAATGGATATGCCCAATGCGGAAGAAAATTTACGTGAATTTAGAGAAAAAATTGCGGCTGAAAAGACCAATGAATTTGCGGAAGATCAACTAATTTTTCCGATTTCAAGTGTGGCAAGAAAGGGAATTGAACCTTTACTGAGCGCTACTACGGATCTACTTGAAAATACACCTGAATTTCCTTTATATGAGGAAGAAAGCTTGGAAGAAGAAGTTGTTCAGTATGAATTTAGGAGTGAAGGCTTGCCTTATGAAGTATCGCGGGATGATGACGCTACTTGGGTACTTTCAGGTGCCGAAATTGAAAGATTATTTAAGATGACGAATTTCGATCACGATGAAAGTGTTATGCGTTTTGCGCGTCAACTTCGCGGAATGGGTGTCGATGAAGCATTGCGAGCTCGTGGAGCCATAGATGGCGATCTGGTTCGGATTGAAGAGTTCGTCTTTGAATTTGTTGATTAGTTGTTCAACTAGAGAAGTCATTCATTTTACTGATGGCTTTTCTTTTTTTATTGAGAAAGAATTGATACAATAGAGAAAAAGGAGTGATCAGAATGGTAAAAAAAGTCATTATTATAAATTTTGAGACCGAAAGCCTGTCTTATCAAGCATTCAGTGAAATAAAAAAATTACACAGTTCACGCGTGATTAAAGGGGAACAAATGGCAGTTATTACACACACTGCAACAGAAGGGCACCAATTTACAATCGATGATTTTATTGATTTCACTGGTAATCTTCATAGCTCGAAAGATAGCTTTATTGGGATGTTAATTGGCTTTTTTGGTGGAGTACTGCCAATGCTGTTGGGCTGGTTTGCCGGAAGTATGATTGGTGGGTATAAGGATGCAAAGGAAACTATCGCCGCAAATGGGATTTTTGAGTATGTTGGCAAACAAATCAAGGTAGGAGAAACCGGACTTATTTTAATTGCGACAGAAGAAGATAACCGTCCGTTAAACAGTTTGATTTTTCAACAATTACATGGGCAAATTGAGCGCATAGATTTTACAGAAGTAGAACAAGAAGTCCAAGATGCACAAGCGCTGCAAGAACAAGTAAAAGAAACTGCAAAAAAGCAATGGAACCAACGCCAACAAGAAAAAAAAGAGTGAATCACTAGCCATTTAAGCTCTATTTATGGTTATTATATGAAAATAAATAGAAATTGGGTAAGAAGATGGGGTGGCGAAAGTGATTAAAATACTGATTGTGGAAGATGATAAAATTTTATCAGACAGTATTAAAAATGTGATTAGCGAGCTAGGAACTGTTTCACAAGCTTTTAATGGTGAAGATGGTCTTTACGAAGCGGAACAAGGGATTTATGATTTGCTGATTTTAGATATTATGTTGCCTCTTCTAAATGGATATGACGTTTTGTCGCAATTACGACAAAAAAAAGTTGAAGTTCCGGTACTGATTTTAACGGCGAAGGACGGCTTAGATGATAAAATCGAAGGCTTCCAAAAAGGAGCGGATGACTATTTGACCAAACCTTTTCATCGGGAAGAACTCCTTGTTAGAGTTAAGGCCCTACTTAAGCGTTCACTCGGTTTATTTGCTGAAAATATCTTAAAATTAGCTGAATTAGAATGCCATCTTGGAAATCGCACGGTGACTTATAAAGGTGAGGAACTTTATCTGCAAGGCAAAGAATTTGATATTCTAACATATCTTATTCAAAATAAAAATATGATTGTTACAAAAGAACAAATTTTTGATCGCATTTGGGGATTTGACTCGGAGACGTCTTTGACAGTGGTTGAGGTGTACATGAGTAATTTAAGAAAAAATTTAAAAAAAGTCGGATTGGATCGCTTAATCAGAACATTAAGAAATGTTGGTTATATGCTAGAAACCGCAACTTAAGGAGCTTGGTATGGAAAAAAATGTAAACAGACAACAACGCTATCGTTTTTTTTGGACGAATTTTCTTTCCTTTGCGGCTATTTTTATTGTTTTAGGAATTATTGTCTTCCAAATCCTGCGTACTTCTGTCTATTCTTCGATTGATCAGAATCTGGAACAGCTGGCAACCAATGCAAATTATTTAAGCAGAGAAGGAGATCAATTGAATCTAGGGGAAGCAAACGACGGTCATTTTTTAAGTCGAGATAAAAATGCGATGCAGCCAAATAGTTTTCAAATTCAAACAATCTTATGGTCAGACACAGATGAAATTGTCAATAAAACAAGATTAGGAGATCGCTATTACTCCTTTTCTTCGCTTAAACTAGATAAAAAAAACATCAATAAAATTATGGATGTAAAATCAGAAGATTTGGATGAAAACAAACTAACTTTTCGCTCGATAACAGTTCCGATTAGTGAAAATGCAAATGGAGTTAAATATATCCAAATTTTGTATAACACGAATACAATCGAAGAAACAGTAAGCAAATTCAAAAAAGTTTTAATTATTTGTATGGTGATTTTTTGGCTACTTTCAATTATTCTCAGCTTTTATTTATCGAAGATTAGCATGAAACCAATTATAAACGCATGGGGGAAACAGCAGCAATTTGTCGAGAACGCCTCCCATGAATTACGCACACCATTAACGATTATTCAGAATAAATTAGAAGGTTTATTTACCAGACCACAAAGCACCGTTTTAGATGAATCGGAAGAAATTGCGCTGGCTTTAAATGAAACAAGAAGATTAAATAAATTAACCAGTGATTTGCTTTTATTGGCACGTTCGGATTCTAATATGACTGTGGTCAAAAAAGAGGTAGTCAACCTTGCTGAATTTATGCAAAAAGTAATCGAACCCTATCAAGAAATTGCAGCAACTCAAAATAAAAAATTAGTCTTGACGGAAAGCAGCACCAAACTGATTTTAATCGACCCACAATTAATTCACCAACTGCTCGTAATTCTCATTGACAATGCCCTCAAATATTCAGAAGCGAATAGTCAAGTAACCATTTCTTCCGTCATAAGAAACCAACAATGGATTTTGGAGATCAAAGATGAGGGGAAGGGAATTAAAGATGCAGATAAAAAATTGATTTTTGAGCGTTTTTACCGAGAAGATAGTGCGCGTCAACGAGAAACTGGTGGCTACGGCTTGGGACTGCCAATTGCAAAATGGATTATTGAAAACCATCATGGAAAAATAATGATCGTGGACAACCAACCACAAGGAACAATTTTTAAAGTAACTTTGCCGTTTTAATGAAATAAAAGGTGCTCTCTCTTTATTGAGGGAGTTTTTTTGAATGGAATCATTTGCAGTATTGGTTAAATTCACCTACAATGAAAGAGTGAAAATAACAAGGAAGATTGGTAACTATGGAAATACAATTTTTAGGAACAGGTGCAGGTGTTCCAGCAAAGCATCGGAATGTAACCAGTATTGCGCTAAAATTACTCGACGAGCGGAATGCGGTTTGGCTTTTTGATTGCGGTGAAGGCACACAACAACAAATTTTACGAACCAACATACGGCCGCGAAAAATCGAAAAAATTTTTATCACGCATCTACATGGCGATCATATTTTTGGTTTACCTGGATTTTTAAGTAGCCGTTCCTTTCAAGGGGGCGAGGAACCGTTAACGATTGTTGGACCGA
>JAATGB010000018.1 GCA_015654945.1 Lactobacillales bacterium
AGCTAGCCAAGTTGATGTACAACAAGGTTAATCTGCTGATTTTAGATGAACCAACAAACCATTTGGATATTGAAACACGAGAAGAAATTGAAGAAATATTGCAGCTGTTCAAAGGCACGTTAATCGTGGTTTCGCATGATCGTTTCTTTCTGCAAAAATTGTTTGACACATTTTTAGTTGTGAAAAATCAGCACGTAACAAAAATGAAGGGCTCTTATCTGGATATCCTGTCTGTAAATGATGAGTAGCTAAAATAATAGTAGAAAGTAGTATGAGTTAAAGAAATAAATTAATGGCATAAAAAAAATAAAAAGTGAGATAATCGTCGTAAAAAAAGACTGATTGTCTCATTTTTTAGCGGTTTTTTTCTGTACATAGTCTACAAAAAGAGAGTAAAAGAGCTATTATGCAAGGGAAAAAGCAAAATTTTTTTTAAATTTTTAAAAAAATTGAAAATAATAATCATGCAAACTTTAGTATTAAATGGAGTCATTTAGAACAAGCTTGATCGATAGAATTCTTTAAAAATGTGTTATTGATTGATTAAAATGATCAGAAAAATGGCACAGCTAACAATCGCTATTTTAAAATTTTATATAACAAATAGATTATGAAAAAAAGATTGTGAAATTAGTAACGAATAAAACTGATTTTTAGTCTGTAATTATTGTGAATTTATGATCAAAAATCCCGATTTGCCATTATCAAAAAAGAGATAAAGTGATATAATTAAGAATATAAATTAGTGAAAATAAATGAGAGCGTGCTACGAACATTATTTTGAAATAAATCCAAGAGCAGTCTGTAAAGGCTATAGGAAAAGATAAGGTTTGTTATTTTTTTGAGAGTTCATGAAATTTTTTCACAATCTTTGGACATAGCCTTTCGGTTTTTCAACAAAAGTTTCTTGTGATTTATTTATCAAAAGGAGGCGAAAATGGGAAGAGAAGGACATTGATAAAATAAGCGTGTGCACGTTTTAAAAGGTATTTGGACAAAGAGTGAGTCGGACAAATGCTGCAATTTTTATCTGTAATTATCAAATAGTAATTGATAACTGAGTTCATTTTTTTCACCAATTTTTAGTAAGTTACTTGATTATTTTTTTCGAAAAAATGGGATGAAATCTTATTGCAATTTGTATTTTTCGGATGTATCATAGCGTGAGAGCGCTTTCTTAATGTGACACTGTTGTACCTTAAAAAAATCGTATCAGGAGGTAGGTTAATGGAAAAAACAATCGATGCTACCAAAGACAAGAAAAAGGCTACAGAAAAGCAAGAGGATCCAATGATTAAGGCGCGTGAATATACAAATGAACTAGTAAAAAAAGCATTGAAGGCGGAAGAAGCTTATGCTCAATTTTCGCAAGAACAGGTTGACAAGATTATTGCTGCTGCAGCGTTAGCAGGATCAGAAGCTGCATTAATTTTAGCACATGAAGCAGTGGATGAAACCAAACGGGGCATAGTGGAAGACAAAGATACAAAAAATCGTTTTGCGACAGAAAATGTTTATAACTTAATCAAACACGAAAAAACAGTAGGCGTCATTAGTGAAGACAAAATTGCTGGAGATGTTAAAATTGCAGCTCCTCTAGGTGTTTTGGCTGGAATTGTCCCAACAACTAATCCAACATCTACGACGATGTTTAAAACTTTATTAGCACTGAAAACACGGAATGCAATTGTTTTTGCTTTCCATCCACAAGCGCAAAATTGTTCCGCTCATGCCGCAAAGATTTTGTATGATGCAGCAGTGGCTGCTGGGGCACCTGAAAATATTGTTCAGTGGGTAGAAATACCTTCATTGGAAAATACAACAGCTTTGATGCAAAATCCACAAATTGCTTCTATATTGGCAACTGGCGGACCCGGAATGGTGAAAGCTGCTTTGCAATCAGGAAACCCTTCTATGGGTGTGGGACCTGGAAATGGCGTCATTTATGTCGATCATACCGCTTATCTAGATCGCGCAGTAGAAGATCTGCTATTATCAAAGCGTTTTGACAATGGCATGATTTGTGCGACAGAAAACTCTGCTGTTGTTGAAGCACCGATCTATAAAGAATGGTTAGAAAAAATCCAAGAAAAGGGAGCGTATCTCGTTCCGAAAAAAGATTATCAAAAGTTAGCAGATTTTGTATTTAATGACAGAAATGGTGTAAATGGTGCAGTAGCGGGTATGTCAGCTGTATGGATTGCCGAACAGGCGGGTATTAAACTACCTGAAGGAAAAGATGTTCTATTATTTGAACTAGAACAAAAAAATATTGGTGAAAAGCTTTCTTCTGAAAAGTTGTCACCGTTACTTTCTGTTTATAAAGCAAAAGATCGTGAAGATGGTATTAAAACGGTTGCTGCAATCTTGGATTATCAAGGAGCAGGGCATAATGCGGCAATTCAGATTGGGTATCAGTCTGATCCGTTTGTTACAGAATTTGGCGATAAAACAAAAGCAGCACGTATTTTAGTGAACCAACCGGATTCAGTTGGTGGAATTGGGGATATTTATACCGATGGTTTACGTGCAAGTTTGACACTAGGAACAGGATCGTGGGGGAAAAACTCATTGTCACATAATTTATCTACATCAGACCTATTAAATGTTAAAACAGTAGCAAAACGTCGTAGCCGTCCGCAATGGGTCCGGTTACCGGAAAAAATTTACTATGAAAAAAATGCGATATCTTATCTTCAGGATGAAGTGGAAACGATTAAAAGAGCCTTTATCGTAGCTGACCCTGGAATGGTTCAATTTGGATTTGTCGACAAAGTCTATGAACAGCTGGAATTGCGTGAAGAACGAGTGACAACCTCTATTTATGGAACCGTTCGACCAGATCCAACATTAGGTCAAACCATTGAAATTGCACAACAAATGTACGCATTTAAACCAGATACGGTTATTGCTGTTGGAGGCGGTTCGGCACTGGATGCTGCGAAGATTGCCCGCTTTATCTATGAATATTCACTTGATCAAGAACCAGGTTTCTTGGAAAGCTATGAAGCAGTGAGTGAATTGTTCTATGAATTACAACAAAAATTTGTGGATATTCGGAAACGTATTGTGAAATTCCATCATCAAACGAACACGAAGCTAATTGCGATTCCCACAACTTCTGGTACTGGTTCTGAAGCGACACCTTATGCAGTAATTACAGATGACAAGACACACGTTAAGTATCCTTTAACAGACTATGAATTAACACCACAAGTGGCGATTGTCGATCCAGAATTTGTTTTCACTGTGCCCACACGGACAGTTGCTTTATCTGGATTGGATACTTTATCTCATGCATTAGAAGCGTACGTATCTGTTATGGCTTCTGATTTCACACGTCCGTGGTCGATTCAAGCAATTAAATTAGTATTTGAAAACCTAGAAGAATCGTATAAATATAATGCGAAGAATCCAACATTAGCGGGTGAAACGGCGCGTGTAAACATGCATTATGCAGCGACTTTAGGTGGAATGGCGTTTGCTAATGCGTTCCTAGGCATTAATCATTCAATCGCGCATAAAACGGGTGGTGAATTTGGACTTCCTCATGGCTTGGCAATTTCAATTGCCATGCAACATGTCATTCGCTTTAATGGCGTTTCCGGAAAGGTAAAAAGGACACCATTCCCAAGATATGAAGTCTATCGTGCACAAAAGGATTATGCGGATGTTGCGCGGGCCATCGGTTTAACTGGAAACAGCGATGCGGAACTAGTCGAAGCGCTATGCGCGAAAATTAATGCTTTAATGAAAGCTTTGGATGTGGATCCACGATTATCTGCGAATGGGGTTACCCAAGAACGCTTTGATGGAGCAGTGGATAAATTGGTTGATTTAATTTATAACGATCAATGTACGCCAGCGAATCCACGGCAACCAGCATTGACTGAAATTCGTCAGTTATTAATTGATCAATTCTAGAAACAGCTAGTGAAAAGATCAATGTAAGTGGTAGAAATTTTTCATTAGGAAAAATGCAATCTGATGCTAAATATTTTAAAAAAGAAAGTGAGACAATGTCAGGGGAAATCTGATGGCCGTCTCACTTTTTTCTTGCTAGAGATCGCGTATGAGCGATCGTCAGTAAATGGGATAGATTAATAAAGTGGAAGGCATAAGCACTAGTGCCTGCAAAATATATAGGAGCTAAGTCAGGCAACTATGGTAAAATGGGTTCAAGGAGTGACACTTTCTATACGGTGATGGCAGCTATATAGTAGGAATCCTAAATATGGAATATAAGGGAGGCGTTTTAGATGAGTAAAATTGTATTAGTTGCGGAAACTGGTTCAGATATCCCCGTTGATTTAGCCGAAAAATATGGCATTTATCTGGTGCCGATGCATGTCTCTTTTGGGAAAATTACCATGGATGATGGCAGCTTTCCAGTGGAGCGGATCGGTGAGTATTATTCTGAAACAGGCACGCTTCCAAAAACCAGTGGCAGCTCACCTGCTGATTTTCAAAAGGTTTTTGAGGAGATCCATGCTAAATTTCCGGAAAAGCATATTCTTCATCTAGCCTATTCGGCTGCTACGACCTGTTCTTACCAGAGTGCTGTGATTAGCGGTTCTGATCTGGATTATGTGACTAGCATTGATACGAAACAGGTTTCGGTAGGGCAAGCGGCGATTGTGATTCGGTTGGCCCAAGTTTTAGAAACGACACCTGATCTTTCTCCCGAAGCAGTGATCGAAATGGCTGTTAAGTTCTGTCATCAAGCGCGTATGTGCTTTTTACCCGGAGATTTGGAATACTTACGTGCTGGTGGACGTGTCAGCAATGTCGCTTTTCTAGGTGGAAGACTCCTTCATTTGCATCCCTGTATTGAAGTAAAGAATGGCCTTTTGATGGCTGAAAAAAAATATCGAGGCAATTTACTGAAAATCGTACCGCGTCTTATTCAAGACTATTCTCAGAAACAACAGCTTCGTAAAGAGCAAGTGTATTTTATATACTCAATCGGCTTGTCAATGGCTGTTCGTGCAGCTGCAGAAATCGAAGCCAAAGCTTGCGGCTTTCAAAAAGTATCTTGGATTCAGACAGGCTGCGTTATTACGACTCACGGTGGACCCGGAGCCTTTGGAATTGTCGGATTTACAGGATGAAGCTAGATACTTGTCTACTAAATAGCCGGTGTAGCTGTTTTCTGTTACGGTAGTTAAAGCATACAATTAAAAAGCTCTTTTTGCTTAGAAGGTTGATAGAAGACAATCCTAAGTGAAGGGAGCTTTTTTACGTTTAATGGTTAATAAATTTTTACACCTACTAGCTGTAATTGTAAAAACTACGTTATGTGTATCTCGATTAAAAGTGTCAAGAATAATTGATTATTAGCCGAGAAAATAATCAGTGAAGTATCGAGAACAGTAGTAAGCATTTTTATGTTTAAATAAAAATAGACAATGTAAACTCGGTTGTTGAAACTAATTTTCCACCGTCAAAAACAGAGGATAAACGATTTGTGTTAAATATCAAAAATAATATCTGGATGAATTCGTTCTGTTAAGCAGTAATTTTTTTGGACAGCAAAAATCACTTCTAAAGATTGACGAACGATAGTTTCTCGATCAAGATCTCCCCGTTTAATACACCACATCACTTCGTAACCAGTAAACATGAATGATGCAGCTTGGAACAATTCAGCAGCCGGTTTTTGATTTTGGATTTGTCCCGATTTTTGGGCTTTTTCGATAAATGAAATACATAACTGAGCAAAAGAATGATTAAAACTAAAAGTTCCTTTTTCCCGTAAAATGTTGCTAATAAACAACTGACCTGTTAAATCTGGTCCTAATTCTAAACTTGCATTTAGCAAGGTAACAAAACATGTCCAGACTTGCTCCCAATAGTTCTCTGTTTTTGTATTTTCAAGTTGGTTCATTTGTAGTTTTGCAATGGCTTGATCGTAATAATGTAGTAGTAAATTCTCTTTTGATTCAAAATGATAGTAAAATGCTGATTTTGTTAATTGACATTCCTTGCAGATATCGTTTAAGGTTACCGAATTATACCCTTTATCTCGAAACAAACGAAAAGAAGTTCGTAAAATCAGCTCTTTTGTAGGTGTAAGCATCCAGCCATTCCTCTCTAGTTAATTAATAAGTGCATTATAGCACACATCGTAATTTTTTTTAAAAAAAAGAATTGAAGTCTTAAAATAAAAGCGCTATACTTTACCCAAGTAAAGATAGTGAATATCTTCACTTGAATGAGAATGATTATTAAATAGGAGGGACTCACAATGAAGCTTTTTGAGAAAAGTACTATTGGAAAGATGAAGTTAAAAAACCGGATCATCATGGCACCAATGGGAACGAAACCAGAATCAGATGGTAGTTATAGCTATAACGCAATTAATTACTTTGAAGAACGTGCTAAGGGAGGCGCAGGATTAATTATCACTGGTGCAAACATTGTTTCGACTAAATTTGAAGAACGGCCTGAAAATGAGTTATCAAACTTTCACCATGTTGAAAAATTAGCCGTGTTAATCGAACGATGCCATCATCACGGCGCCAAAGTTTGTGTCCAATTGACACCTGGATTAGGAAGAATGGTTTATTCGGATCCTTATCATGCTCCCTATTCGGCTAGTGATGAAGTTTACTCTTTCTGGTTTCCAACTTTGAAATGTAAGAAACTAAGCATAGATGACATTCATTTTTTAACTGAAAAAATGAGCTATGCTGCAACGTTAGCCAAAGCTGCAGGTGCAGATGCTGTCGAAATTCACGGCTATGGTGGCTATCTCTTGGATCAATTTCACTCGAGTATTTGGAACAAACGAACAGATGAATATGGTGGTAGTTTAGAAAATCGCTTGCGCTTTTCGACAGAAATTATTGCAGCTATTCATCAAGCTTGTGGTGCTGATTTTCCTGTATTGATGAAATATACTGCTTATCATGGAATTCCCGGCGGACGAGAAATTGCTGAAGGAGTCGAAATGGGAAAAATTTTTGAAAAAGCGAATGTTGCGGCTTTACACATTGATGTAGGTTGCTATGAAGTTTGGTACAAAGCGATTTCTACCGTTTATGAAAAGCAAGGACATCAGGTTGAATATGCTGCTCAAGTAAAAGAAGCTGTTGAACTTCCTGTAATTACACAAGGCAAATTATTTGATCCGGAATTAGCGGAAAAAGTGCTCGATACAGGACAAGCAGATTACGTTGCTTTAGCGCATCAAATGCTTGCGGATCCATACTGGCCTGCAAAAGTAAAAGCAGGAGATTTAGACGATATCGTTCCTTGCATTGGTTGCAATGAATGTCTGCTTGGCGGATTCTCCGGTAAACACTACTATTGTGCTGTAAATCCATTGTGTTACGCGGAAAAAGACTATCAACTAACCCCAACACAAAATGATGAATCTGTTTTAGTCATTGGTGGCGGTCCTGGCGGAATGGAAGCAGCAATTACAGCAGCAGAACGCGGCTATACAGTCGAACTATGGGAAAAAACCAATCATCTGGGTGGTAATTTACAAGCCGCAGGACACCCAACTTTTAAACATGATGTTCTTAAACTGATTGAATATATGCAACATAAAATTGAATCCTATCCAATTAAGGTCAGACTTTTAAAAGCAGCAAATGCTGAAGATATTTTACTTCAATCATTTGACCACGTTATTTTAGCAACAGGTGCTAAGAGTATTATGCCACCAATCAAGGGTATTGAATATGCACATACTGCGAGTGAATACTTGACCGGAAAAGCAGAACCAGGTGAAAATGTTGTTATAGTTGGGGGCGGCTTGGTAGGGTGTGAAACAGCTGCTTTCATGAAAGAAACAGCTGAAAGTGTGAGTATTATTGAAACAATGGATGACATTTTAAAAACAGTTGTTCATTCTAAAAACAATGATGAATCTTTGCGAGATATGATTCAAGAACGTGGCATCAATTTAATTAACTCCGCCAAAGTAACGGAGATTACACCAGATACAGTCTATTATTCAAAGGACGGGACAACCCATAAACTTGAATGTGATACCATTATCATTGCAGCAGGCTACCTATCTGAAAATAAATTAGCAGATGAACTTGAAGAGAAAGTACCGCAACTATCTGTAGTAGGTGATGCAGTTGCTCCACGCAAAATTATTGATGCTGTTCATGAAGCCTACCACGCTGTCCGTGTGATGTAAGACGATATTCAGATGATCAGCGTATCACTAAAAAAATAACAAGTTTTAAGTGAGGAAAAAAGGATATGGTTTTGCAAATCAAGATTGAGGTTTAATCCTTGATTTGTTTAGAACCTAAGCAAAAATAGCAGACTAAAAATCATGAAAATGATTTTCGGTCTGCATTTTTAGTATAGCAAAGGAAGCAAATAATTTTTTCTTTTCTATTTTGAGTAAAAGTTGTTTAATGGTTGTTTTCATTGGATTTTAGGGAGCTTTTTTACGTTTTTGTTAGAAAATCGTTTTTTTTAATTCTGTCGTGCTTTTTTCATAAAACCAATTCGAAAAGGACTGAACGGCCGGACTTTGGGCATAATTTTTCTTGGTAATCAGATAAATTTCCCAACAATTGTTTCCATCTGCTGGAATCACTGAGCGCGTGTTTTTTAAATTTTTTGAAATAAAATCAACACAAATCCCGACACCTTTATTTGTCACACTAAAGTTTTGAACCAACATCATTTCCATTGTTGTATAGTAAAATTTAGGCTGAAAGCCAGCCTGCTGACAATTAGCAATAAAATTTTTATAGAGCTTAAAATTATGATTCACACTGATGATATTTTCTCGATCTAAATCTTTATAAAAAATTTTTTCTTTGTTATAAAGCCAATTTTTCTGATTGATCAAAAAGCAAAGCTGATCTTTAACAACTGCTTGACCGCTAAAAATACCGCGATTGATCGGGCCAATCGTGAAGCCAACATCTACTTCAGATTTAAAAACCGCTTTTTCGCAGCTCAAATCATCGAATTCTTGAAACTCTAAAAAAATGTTCGGATATTGATCGGCAAATTCTGCAAATATGTCTGGTCCCAATGCATTGATAACCCCAAACGCCAACGCTATTTTAATGTGACCACGCATCCCTTTTTTTAATTCATCCACCTCTGACGAAAAATCATCAAAATTCGTAATAACTTTCCGCACTTTTTTTTCAAATTCTTGCCCGTAATCAGTTAAGAAGACACCATTATTTTCCCGATCAAAAAGAGCCATGTCGATTTCTGCTTCCAGATTTTTAATTGCTTTGCTTAATCCCTGCTGTGTAATATACAAATTTTTAGCTGCTTTAGAAAAATTTTGATCATCGCAAACTTGAATAAAATATTTTAGTTGTTTGATTTCCATAATGATCCCTTCTTTCAGTTGTTTAAAAACAGCCTACTTATTTTGGTTAAAGTTAAACTAAGTAGCATTCAAATGAACTTTTTTCACATGTTTTAAAAGTATGTATTTACTTTATTATACTTTCAAACACTTGGATACTCAATAGGTAAGAGGACTACAAAAAAAGGTTGTGGGAACAAAAATTAGCTGTTTGTGATTTTGTGAATTTGATCTTAT
>JAATGB010000114.1 GCA_015654945.1 Lactobacillales bacterium
ACGTCGGTAGCAGATTTGAATTTTATTTAGAAAAATAACGCTATTAGGCTATTCACGGGCGCTTTTTAGCGGTTCTTCATGATATTGAGTAGCCCCAGTTTCGAAGGTACATTGATTGTTCAAAAGGTCAATAATTGTTTGCTGAAAGCCTGTTTGGTCTGCAATATCTACTAGACAAGTGACAGTGACATTGTCTGTGTAGACAGTTCTTTTTATAACATGAGAAGAACTCTCTAGCCAATTTTCCAGCTTTCCTAATAAGGGATAATGAAGTGAAATATGAACTTCTTTTTGAAGACGACCTTCAACTAAACCGACTTGTTCGATCGCGTTCGATACGGCTTGGCTATACGCACGAATCAGGCCACCAGATCCAAGCTTTGTACCACCAAAATAGCGTGTAACAATAGCAAGAACATTGTATAAATCATTTTTCTTTAAAACCTCTAAAATTGGAGTGCCGGCAGTTCCGCTTGGTTCACCATCGTCACTGCTACGCTGAATCGTTTGATGTTCACCCAGCACAAAAGCTGAGCAATTATGTGTGGCTTTCCAGTTTTCCTTTTTAATGTCTTGCAGCAAAGCTTTCGCTTCTTCTTCTGATTCGATCCGGAAAAGCTGGCAATTAAAAAGCGATTTTTTGCGTTCAATTTGCGCAGCGCCATTTTCTTTAATTGTATAATAATGGGTTAACATGATCCACCTCATTTTTTATTGGATAAAGACAGTATAGCAATCCTTCCGCCGGAAAACAAAGTATCTAATAGAATGAACTCTTTTTCTTGAAACCAATTCTAAATATGAGATAATAAAAAGGGATAAATGAAAAGGATGTGAATGGCTGATGGCACGAGTAAAAACAACAAAAAGAGAAAAGAAATATGAAGCACTTACGCACTATTTAAAACGAAATGGTGGTTCGCAAGTTACCTTAACATTTACTCAATTTGATGAGCTGCTTTTTCCCCATTCTGGACTTCCTAAATCAGCGAAAACCACTAGTGATTGGTGGGCAAATGATTATCGTTATCCTGAAAAAGGTGCGTACGGGTGGTTAAATGCAGGCTATGAAGTGGTATATATCAACCTTGAGAAAGAATATATTGTTTTTAATAAATTAATTAAATCGACTTTATTCCGGTAACGTTCTAGACGGATAAGCAGGATTGATCTATACTATAGATTTAAAAGGGAGTGTGACAGATTTGAAAGAAAAAAAAGTGTTTTCAATTAATGGTTACGTGGGTTTGATTGTGATGATTGGTCTTATCCTAATTTCTTTGGGATTACTGTATCAAGGAGCAGTTAATATTGTGTATGAGCCAAGAATCGGCTATATAATTGCGGCAATCGCTTTATTGATTATCGCTTATTTATTTATTACTTCATTAACTATTATTGCACCAAACCAAGCAAAAGTGTTGATCTTTTTTGGTCAATATATGGGAACAATTCGGAAAGCTGGTTTATTTATGACCATTCCACTTACCAGGAAAATTTCTGTTTCGTTGAAAGTCAATAATTTTAATAGTGTAAAATTGAAAGTGAATGATTTAGACGGAAATCCAGTGGAGATTGCCGCGGTCGTCGTGTATAAAGTAATTGATACGGCCAAAGCATTGTTTGAAGTGGATTATTATACCAATTTTATTGAAATTCAAAGCGAAACAGCGGTGCGTCATGTTGCGACCAAATACCCTTATGATGCCTATGATGGCGATATTTCTTTACGCGGAAATGTGACAGAAATTTCACAAGAACTTGAAGAAGAATTACAAGAACGTTTATCCGTTGCAGGAGTAGAAGTCATCGAGGCTCGGTTGACCCATTTAGCTTATTCTACGGAAATTGCCAGTGCAATGCTACAAAGACAACAAGCGAAATCTATCTTAAATGCACGTAAGCTAATTGTAGAAGGTGCAGTCGACATTACACAATCAGCCATTGAACATCTTGAAGAACGGCAATCAATTAATTTGTCGGATGATCAAAGGGTTCGATTGGTGAATAATTTATTGGTTGCAATCATTTCTGAAAAAGGAGCTCAGCCGGTTATCCAAGCTGACTCTGTCGGTGAAAATAGTTCAAAATAACCAAAAGTAAAACGTCCAGCAAATTTGCTAGGCGTTTTTTATTATGTCTTTAGACCGGGTTGAGCACGGAAGGCGTGCGAAACAAAAAACCACCTGCTATGCGGGTGGCTAATAAAAAGTTTTACAAAAAAATCTCTTCACTGGCGTTAAAATGTAGTTGTTCAGGCCACATGAT
>JAATGB010000072.1 GCA_015654945.1 Lactobacillales bacterium
ATGGTAAATTTTACAGGTGAATACGGACTCTATCAAATTATTTTTCAGAAATCCGCGATTTTGTATGCGCAAAGAAGAGCCTTATTTACAGAAATCATCCAAAAATTTCAGTTAGCCTTTGTTCCGAGCCGAATGGAGGAAATGACGTATTTTCTGATTTTTATTACATGTCGAGCGACCAACTATTCCGTTAGAATCTATGGTGAGAATCAAAAGCTAATTGGGAAACTGACTGCGTATAAAGCGAGTCGTTATTTTGTTGAGCAATTAACAGATTTATGCAATCCAACAATGGAAGGGTTTTACCTGACAACGGTGTTTATGACTGTTCTTCAAGGAGAAATGCAAGATGCAACGCTAGAGTTTCTACTAACCTGTGCCACGGAGATTATACATGAAGTCGAGCGGCTAGCTGCCATTGAGTTTACCCATTATCGCAGATTATTGCTAGATTTGTTTTATCATTTGGTGCCAGCTTATTTTCGAATTAAGTTTCATTTTTCATTAAATAATGTTTTGATCGACAAAATTGTGGCGCAGTATGGCGAAGTGTACGAAATCACTTCTGTTGCGTTGCTCCCTTTAAAAAAAATTTTAGGTAAATCAATCCCGAAGGAAGAAGTTGGCTTTTTTACGATTCTTTTTGGCGGAGAAATTCTTAATCAGCGCAAGCAACAAGATGTGGAGAAGTTGCAGGCATTGATCGTTTGTCCTAGTGGTATCAGCTCTTCTTTGATTATGAAGTCGGAATTAACCACATTGTTCCCTAAAATGGATTTTTTAGAAACAAATTCCTTTACACAATTTGAAGCGCTGGCGAACGAGCACTATGATTTGATTTTTTCGAGTGTCCCAATTCAATCAACGGTCAAAGTATACGTGATTAATCCTATTATGACGGAGTGGGAAAAAAATGAGCTGTTGCGAAAGGTGTATCAGGATCGCTCTATTCCGATCAGAGTTTTTCCTTCGATTATTGAAATTATCAATATGTTACTTCCCTATGTGAGTTTAAAAGAAGGTCTGAACAAAAAAAAAGTCTACGAGCTTGTTCATAAGAAAATTAATCGGAAAATAAATGGGAAAGAGGGAGATAAACCGATGTTATCAGAATTACTAACAGCTGAAATGATTGTCTTTTCTGATGAAGAAATGGATTGGGAAGAAGCCATTGCTTTTGCGGCAAAACCGTTACGGAAAACCAATAAAATTTCGGCAAACTATGTCCAAGCAATGATTGCGAAAGTTAAAAATTATGGGCCGTTTATTCATATTGGTAAAGGTGTGGCATTGCCCCATGCGCGACCAGAAGATGGAGTGAATGAACTGGGGATGTCTCTTTTAAAAGTAACCAAACCAATTAATTTACTTCACGATGAAGAGCATCCAATCCGTATGTTCATTTGTTTAGCAGCAATTGATAGCGAGGTCCATTTAAAAGCATTAGCGAGTTTGACTAAAATATTGTCAGACAAACAAAAATTAGAATATCTATTGAATGCAACCAACAAAAATGAAGTGATTCAGTTATTGAAAGGAGAAGCGTAGGATGAAAATTGCAGCGGTTTGTGGCTCTGGCTTAGGCTCTAGCTTTATGATTGAGATGAATATTCAAACGATTTTAAAAGAATTAGGTCGAGAAGACATTGAAGTGGCTCATTACGATTTGGGAAGTGCTTCGCCAGAATTGGCAGATGTTTTTTTTGTGGGACAGGATTTAGCAGATAGTGCGTATCATTTAGGGAGGGTGGTTGTTTTAAAAAGTATTATTGATCTGGATGAATTAGGTGAAAAAGTGAGAGGAATTGTTACGGAAGAAAGCTGATTTGGCAAGAAAAGGAGGAAGAAAAATGAATAGTTTTTTAAATTTATTGATTAATATTGCAAGCACTCCCGCTATTTTGGTTGCATTGATTGCAGTCTTGGGCTTGGGTTTGCAGCGGAAGCCGATAGCCGATGTTGTTCGAGGAGGAATTAAGACATTTGTCGGGTTTTTAGTAGTAACTTCGGGAGCTGGCGTGATTGAGAATTCATTGACACCTTTTTCGGAAATGTTTAAAGTGGCGTTTAATATGCATGGCGTGGTGCCAAATAACGAGGCGATCGTCGCCGTTGCTTTGACTAAATTTGGAACATATACTGCGCTGATTATGTTGGCAGGAATGGCGTTTAATATTTTGATTGCTCGTGTAACGCGATTTAAATATATTTATTTAACCGGGCATGCCACTTTATATATGTCGTGTATGACGGCGGTTATTTTAAGTACAACCGGAATGAGTTCAGTTGAAATGGTTCTTTTTGGTGGTTTAGCAGTCGGACTTGCAAATACGATTTTTCCAGCCTTAGCCCAACCGTATACAAAGCAGATTACGCAAAGTGATAGTGTTGCACTGGGGCATACAGGAGATTTGGGCTATGCATTAAGCGGCTTAGTAGGAAAGTATTTTGGAAATAAGGAAAAATCAACCGAGGATATTGATTTTCCCAAATCGCTTGCTTTTTTACGCGATTCGACGGTCAGTATTACGTTGACAATGGGAATTGTGTATGTGATTGTGGCTTTTTTTGCTGGCAATCACTATATTACAAAAAATTTAAGTGAAGGTACGAATTACATGGTTTACGCGGTACAACAAGCAGGTATTTTTGCAGCAGGGGTCTTTATTATCTTAGCAGGGGTTCGCTTAATTTTAGCAGAAATTGTCCCAGCGTTTAAAGGGATTTCCGAACGGCTAGTACCGAATGCAATTCCTGCTTTGGACTGTCCAATTGTTTTTCCTTATGCACCCAACGCGGTGTTAATTGGCTTCTTAAGCAGCTTTGTTGGTGGACTTATTAGTTTGGTCGTGATGATTGCAACTGGGATGACCGTGATTATTCCAGGGGTGGTACCACATTTTTTCTGTGGCGCGACGGCTGGTGTTTATGGTAATGCAACCGGTGGGGTGAAAGGTGCAGTTTTTGGCTCGTTTATCCAAGGAATTGTGATTAGTTTTATGCCTATTTTGCTGATGCCCGTATTAGGGGATTTGGGTTTTGAAGGTTCGACTTTTTCTGATACAGATTATGGCGCAGTGGGCATTTTCTTAGGGAACCTTGCCCATTCTTTTGGGAGAATCGCGGTGATTGTTGGAATCGTGGCAGTTCTTATCTTATTGTTGGTATTGACTGCACTAAAAAAAGCACAAGCATCAAGTATTTCTGAATAGGAAATAGAAAAAAGCAGAAAGGAAAAGGTTAAAAAAATGGGAAATGAAGAAGTCGAACGGCTGCGCTTATTAGCGGCTGAGATTCGCTTGGATACGTTAGCGATGTTGAAGCATAGAGGATATGGTCATATTGGCGGATCACTTTCGATTGTGGAATTGCTTGCAGTTCTTTATGGAAAACAGCTGAAATATGACATACAAAACCCACAATGGTCAGATCGAGATCAAGTAGTTTTATCAAAGGGACATGCAGGTCCTGCATTGTATAGTGCGTTGGCAAAGGTAGGTTTTTTTGATCCAGAGCTATTGTTTTCTTTAAATGAAGGAGGAACAAGCCTGCCTTCTCATCCTGACCGTTTGAAAACGCCAGGAATTGATGCAACAACTGGTTCTTTGGGACAAGGAACATCGGTAGGCGCAGGAATTGCAATGGGCATTAAAATGGATGGACAAACGAATGATGTCTATCTAATTGTCGGAGATGGGGAGTTGAATGAGGGACAATGCTGGGAAGCTTTTCAATTCATCGCGCATTTTAAATTGAACCATTGTATGGTGATTATTGATGAGAATAAGAAACAATTAGATGGAACGACAGCCGAAATTTTAAATCCATTTGATCTGGTAGCTAAAATGCGTGCCTTTGGTTTTACAACGATGAAAGTTAAGGGTGATAACCTGATAGAAATAGATAAAGCCATTACCTTTTTGAAAGGCGTTACGGATCGTGCGGTTTGTCTCATATTGGACACGGTTAAAGGGCAAGGGGTGAAATACTTTGAGGAGCTTGACGCAAATCATTCCGTGAAATTCAATCAAGAAGAAATCAAGCGTGAGACAGCACAAGCAATGACTGATTTGAAAGTATTTATTGCGGAGAAGAAAGGTGTGTAAGAATGTTTGAACTAGCAGATAACACAGGGATTGGCAAAGAACTGCGAACAGTTGTTGTAGAGACATTGAAACAATTAATGGAGACCAATCAGAGTATTGTTGCGCTTGATGCAGATTTAGGAAGTGCGAGTGGCTGGACCGAGCTTGCGAAAACCAATCCAGATCGTTTTTTCAACGTTGGCATTGCGGAAGCCAATCTGGTTGGTGTGGCTGCGGGATTAAGCCTAACTGGCTATACACCGTATTTGCATACCTTTGGTCCTTTTGCAACGCGGCGTGCCTTTGATCAACTTTATATTTCTGGCGGTTATGCGCAAAATACGCTCAATATTTTTGGCTCAGATCCAGGCTTCGCTGTCGGTCCAAATGGTGGAACACATACCACTTGGGAAGATATAGCGTTAATGCGAACGATCCCAGAAGCGATTGTTTGTGATGCGGCTGATGAAGTTCAAATGGAATGGATCATCCAAGAATATAGTCGCATGAAAGGCGTTCACTATGTACGAGGAAATCGAAAAGGCGTGCGGCATATTTATACGAAGGGATCAACTTTTACAATTGGCAAAGGCAATCTGCTTAAAACGGGTGCAAATGTCTTAGTAATCGCCACTGGACAGCTGGTCTCAGATACTTTAATGGCGGCACAACGATTAGAAAAAAAGGGAATTTCTTGTGATGTGGTAGATATGTTTACCATAAAACCACTTGATAAAACCATGATACTCGACAGAATCAATGGGAAAAAAGCGGTTGTAACCGTGGAAAACCACTCAATTACGGGTGGTCTGGGCAGTGCGGTGGCGGAAGTACTTGCAGAAAATGGTCTGGGCACAAAGCTTACACGCATCGGTGTCAATGAGAGATTTGGACAGGTCGGAACGCCAGAATTTTTACAGAAAGAGTACGGGCTCACTTCACAAGACATTGAAAACAA
>JAATGB010000141.1 GCA_015654945.1 Lactobacillales bacterium
TCAATTACATTAAGAAGTTCGGAAATCATCTCAAGCCAACAAATGATGAATTGGTTAAATTGGCTGCTGCTTTCGTATAGTACCGAATTGTATCGTTACAAGGGTGTTATTCGTTTAAAAAAAGAAGGGGTGGTTGCATTGCAAGGAGTTGGGATGCACTACAAATTTGAACCGTTTCGCAAAGCAATCGAAGAATCCGTAGTCGTTTTAATTGGACAAGATCTGCCTATCAGCGAAATCGAAGAATCCTTTAATGAAATGCTGCGATATTCAATGAACAAAACGGTTCGCTAAAGAAGTAGTCGAATCAAAAAAATCATTATCCTTAAAGTAGGAGGTAATCTAATGAGTTTTATTAGCTTCGTTTACAATCAACAATTTTTAAGCGTTGTAGCGGATAAGCAAGTGACGAATATGTTAACCATGAAGGCAAGTAAAAAAGATGCGAATAAAATCGTTTTTTTAACGGAAAAAATTTTTGTTGCTTGTATTGGTCCAGCCGACATGTTGCCATTGATTGTCCGTCATTTTCCAGCTCATCAAAAAGCAAGTACTTTTACTTCTACGGTCCAAACAATTGATCATTTGATCAAACTAATTTTTGCAGATAACCAAAAGACTTTGCAACGGAGGCGCAAAAAAGCAGCAGCTTTTGTTGGTGGATTGAATGAAATGGGGACGATCTTTCTAAATATCCATTTCCAAGGAACGGAAGGTTATTCCTATAGTCATGACGAAGTGGCAAATCATTCTCAGGATTATCATATTGTGGCGAGTGACCCAGGAGATATCGAAATAGATACAAATGACAGATTGATCCGTTTGCTAACTGAAAGCAAACCGGATACTGTGAATAAAATCCAAAAAATTCAGCGAAAATTACAAGCAGAAATTGCGCAACAATCGCTTACTGTAAACGATGTTTCGGATTGCTACATTATTCAAAGATAACAAAAATGGGCAGCAAAATAATAGAAGCCAATATCCGTATTGTATACGAATCTGCGTATACTTTATCGAGTGGTTGCTATTATTTTTTGCTTAAGGCAGAATTAACAGCAGCCATTTTTGAATTGCTGTCTAAAATTCGAAGTAAATAAGAAGATATCTGCTTTATCGGAAGGATCATGTCTAGAAAATGGGGCAGAGTTATGCTATTATATAAGACAATAGCTTGATAATTAGTCTGGCAAATAAAGGAGCCACTATGAATGGAAATATATAGTAAAAAAATGTTAGCAGCGCTTGAAAATCAAGAATTAGCGGTTGCAGAAGAAATGTTTATCGCTGCGCTAGCCCATGATGCAAGAGCAGATTTAGAGAGCCTCGGCGAAAGCTTATTTCAGTTAGGTTTTTTGGAAGAAAGCCAAGAATTGTATACGACCTTATTGCAAAAGAATCCGCAGGCAGCCGAATATCATATTCCATTAGCGGAAATTGCGATTGAAAATGATGATACGGATCGTGCGTTTGAAGAGCTGGAAAGCGTACCAGCTGATCATTTTTCTTATCCAGAAAGCTTATTGGTATTGGCTGATTTATATCAAGTTTTGGGTATTCCAGAAGTGAGCGAAGTAAAACTAAAAGCAGCTCAAGCTATCTTGCCAGATGAACCACTCATTCAGTTTGCTTTAGCGGAATTATACTATACAATGGATAAATTCTCAGAAGCAATTTCGCTATATTTGGCAATTTTGGCTCAAGGAACGGCAGAAGTAGGCACGGTTCATTTAAATAGTCGTATAGGTACAGCGTATAGCTTAGCGGGTAATTTTGAAGCAGCTATTCCTTATTTAGAAGCTTACATCGCTGAAATCCGAACAGAAGATGGTATTTTTCAATTGGCTTTTACCTATATGCAAATCGAAGAGAACGACAAAGCCATTGCCTTGTTCCAAGAGTTGTTAGAGATGGATCCACAATATCAATCTGTTTATTTATATTTAGGCTCCTTGCTAAAAGAGGCGGGCCGTTTGCCTGAAGCAAAAGAGGCTTTTGCACAGGGAATAATTGAGAATCCTTATCAAGTCGAATTATATCAACTGGCTTCTGAGGTCGCGTATAGCTTGCATCAAGTTGATGCGGCGGAAGACTTGCTGAAAAAAGCGATTGCACTTGGCGAGGATCAAGAAGCGTCTATTTTGATTCTAAGTAATTTATATTTGACAGAAGAAAAATACACAGAGGTAATCGAGCAATTAGAACCTATTAAGCAGACCGAAAATCCTTATGTATATTGGAATTTAGCTAAATCCTACAATGAATTAGAAGAGTTTGATCAGGCACGTGATATGTATGTGCTTGCTGCAAAAGAATTAAATCATGAACCAGATTTTATGAAGGAATATGGCCTATTTTTAAGAGAAGACGGTCATTTGGACCAATCCAGAGAATTATTGGCTCATTATTTACAACACGTCCCTGATGATTTGGAAATTATTCATTTACTTGAAGAGTAGAAAGGAGCAACCAAGGGTGAAAATTGAAAATGAAAGTAAAAAAATATTTTTAAGCTGGTTGGCCTCAACCGCAAAATTTCAACGGAGAGAAGTTTATTGGATTATTAATTATTTAATTAATCATGACACGATTTTAAAGAATCTTGTATTTGTTGAAAACGTTGAGATGACACCAAGAGGTCTCCGACTGTCTACGGAAGAGTCAGAAGAAGCACTTCTTTTATATATTAATGACCATGAATTTTGCAATGCGGAACAAATTTTTCATGATATCCGAATGAATTGGAAAGAAACTTTATATGTTGAATGTGTTTTTCCACATCGTTGGCAGGTAGACACGTATCTTGGCGTACTGGAAGATAATGATTACTGCTCGTGGAATAGTCAAATTGATCAGGCTCTGGATGAGCAAATTGACGCGTATATTGAACAAGAACGTATGGCTTATGAATTAACCAGTCTGTACCAGCAGATTGATGCTGCGTTGGAAACACACGATGAAGCAAAATTTCATCTTTTGACCGAAAAATTACACACATATCTAATGGCTCATGAACAAGAGGAAAGTCTTCATTTTCATTGAGAAAACATGAAACTAGTAATAAAATTGCTTGAATTTTGATAGGATAATCAAGATTTAAGCTTTTTTTTTGAAATTTTTTAGTTTGCATAAATAAGTAAGTACAATTCACAAAAACTTCCGCCTGCTAGGAAGAAAATATAAATGAAAGCGTTTTGTTCAATTGTTATACTTTAGTCAGACAAAAGAGGAGGAGAATAAGTATGACAAAAAAAATTTTATTGGTATGTGGTGCCGGTGCTTCATCTGGATTTATGGCAGCTGCTGCTAGAAAAGCCGCTAAAAAACAAAATGTAGATATTGAGATTAAGGCTAAGAGTGAATCAGAAATTAGTAATAATGTTGATTCGATTGATTTACTGTTAATTGCACCACACTTAAAATACATGATTAACGAAGTTCAAGATTTATGTGAAAAAGCGGGAACCAAATATGGAATAATTCCACAAAGAGTTTATGGTTCATTGGATGGTAACGGTTTGGTTCGGTTTATCACAGAAACATTACAAGGAGGAACGGAGTAATGGAGCAAGAGGAAAGAGAGCAGCTAACATTGCTATCGATGAATGTTATTTTGCATGCGGGGAACGCACGTGATGCTGTTTTTAAAGCAGTAAACAAAGCAGCAAGCGGTGAGTTTGAAGCAGCAGATTTATTAATGAAACAAGCAAATAATGAGGTGATTATAGCACATCGGGCTCAAACTAGCACTTTACAAAAAGAAGCAGAAGGTATCGAAATTCCCTATTCACCATTATTTGGTCATGCGCAAGACACATTGATGACGGTCAAAACCGAAATAAATTTAATGAAAGAAATTATCAAAATTTATAAAAATCTCAAGGGGGGATAAAAATGAATACGTTTATGGAATGGATGACAGACAGTTTTTCGCCAAAAGTGAATAAAATCGCTAAAAATTCTTGGGTGGTTTCAATTCAAGATGCAATTCTAACTGCAATGCCGATGGTTTTTATTGGATCATTTGCAACGATCTTATCAATTTTTAAAGATTTTTGGGATTTTTTTCCTGATTTTTCAATGATTAGTACCTTTTCTTTTGGTTTATTTTCTTTATTTTTAGCCTATTTAATTCCAGAGTCTATTATGAACCACAAAGGACATAAAGATGTTGCAAAACAAGCGGGACTTGCGGGTGTAGCATTCTTTTTACTCCTTGTTTATCCGGAAATTACGGCTGCTGGACAAATTAAGTTTGATATTAACACATTGGGAACAGGCGGGATGATCGCTGCGTTAATTACCGGTATTTTTGTCGGAATGATTATGAATCTATTTGCAAAATGGAAATTTATAGGGGAAGATTCAGCGATTCCAGATTTTGTAGCAGTTTGGTTTAATACACTGATTCCGATTATTTTTATCTTGCTAATTGGTTGGCTTTTTACGTTCCAATTTGAGATCAACTTGTATCACGTAATTAATTCGATATTTTCACCCTTGATTACGATTGGGCAAAGTTTTTGGGGTTTTGTACTCATCTTTTTCTTAGGCTTTTCTTTCTTGTATACATTTGGGATTTCCAGTTGGGTTATTTATCCTGTTCAAACTGCGATTGCGCTGCCCGCAATTGCACAAAATCAAGCTAATTTTCACGCAGGAAAAGAAGTTATGAATATTTTTACAAACGAAACAGCTGTTTTGTTTTTGATTGGCGGTGGCGGTGCAACCTTAGCACTTTGTATTATGATGGCTTTTATGGCAAAATCACAGCGTTTGCGAATGATCGGCAAAGCGTCACTCGTTCCTTCGATCTTTAATATCAATGAACCAATCGTATTTGGTGCACCGATTGCATTTAATCCTATTTTAATGGTTCCCATGTGGATCAATGGTTTAGTCGGCCCGATTCTTACTTGGTTTGTTATGAAAATCGGTCTTGTGCCAATCCCTCATGAACCCTTCCAACTTTGGTATTTACCAGTGCCAATTCAAAGCTGGATAATCACAACATCGCTTACCGGAGTGATCTATGTGTTCTTATTGTTTGCTCTTTCATGGGTAATCTACTATCCATTTTTCAAAATTTATGACAAACAAGCAATGAAGCAAGATGCTGAATTGCTTGAAGAAGAGGGTGAATAAATTGGGCAAAAACGAGTATGATTATTTTCCCAAAAATTTTTTATGGGGCGGTGCAATTGCCGCAAGCCAAGCAGATGGTGCTTTTGATATCGACGGTAAAAAGCCAAATTCTTCCGATGTGCAACCGTATTTAAAAGGGATGTCAAATGTGGAAATTCAAGAACTGGAAAAGCAAGGGATGACTCTTGCGGAAGTCAAAAAAAATCTTACAGACACCGCTCACTATTTTCCGAAGAGACAGGGA
>JAATGB010000077.1 GCA_015654945.1 Lactobacillales bacterium
CGAGCCGATTTTCCTTGATTGTATAATTCTAGAATTGTTTCTTTAAATTCCTTCGTGTAGCGTTTTGGCATGTCGAGACACCTTCCTTTGAGATTAGTTTACCCTCTCTCAAAATCTGTCTCAACTTTTATACTACATCCACGATCGTAAAGGACGAGTGGTCACGACTTTGGATAAGATTCTCTCTTAAGGCTCATATGGGGTCAAAATGGGGTCACGGGGGATCAAAAGGGGTTTTCAATTCCTGAAAAGACTGGTACAATAGCATAGTTAGTGATTATCCGCGGTTCATCAACCATCCCGCGTTATCAAAACTAGGAGAAAGGAAAGAAAAAATGAAAAATCAGACAGTAAGAATGATTAGTTTGAACGGAATTATTGCAGCGCTCTATCTTGCGTTAACAATTGTTGTAGCACCTTTTTCAAGTGGGGCAATTCAGTTTAGAATTTCGGAAAGCTTGAACCATCTCATTATTTTTGACAAACGATTGAAGTGGGGAATAACAGCCGGCGTGATTCTCTATAATTTATTGTATTCCAATATTCTAGATGTTCTTTTTGGTGGATTACAGACATTTATTGCGCTTAGTTTAACGGCTTATTTTGGCAAGTATTTTCCTAAAATTTGGCAAAAAATGGTATTGAATATTGTTTTTTTTAGTGTATCAATGTGTTTGATTGCATGGATGCTTTTTATCACGCTGAAGTTGCCATTTTGGGGGACCTATTTTACGACTGCGTTGAGTGAAGCCATTATTATGACACTTTCAGCACCGGTTATGTATTACATTGGCAATATAGTGAAAATGAAATTGAACTAATAATTTAAAAACAAAAAACAAGGAATGACAGGTTACATTTGTCTTTCCTTGTTTTTATTAGAAAAGAACGGGTTACTTTTCTTTCGTTAAATCTTCAATTTCAACAACTTTAAAATCTTTTTTTTCTAGTTGTTCCGTAATTTCTTGGCAGGTTTTTTCTGTTGTTCCAGCGGGCAAGGTAATCAGTGTCCGACGAATGAATTCATCTCTACCGATATCAAGTGTGATACAGCTTGCAATGCTCGCGTAACGTGAAATAATCTTTGACATAGAAGCCAAGTCACCTTGACGTCCGGGTGAAGCAATCGTTAAAACAAAGCGGCCTTCACTAACATTCCAAGATTGAGACAAGATATTTAATAATTTACTATGGGTTAAAATTCCGTAAAATTGATGATTTTTATCGAGTACGGCAATATATGGAAGTTCTTTAATTGTGAAAAAAACTTTGAAGAAAGAGGAGTCAATATAGATAAACTTGGTCGCATTTTTCAAAAGATGTGTTACAGGTAAAGTCATGTCGCCACCATTTGATTTATGACGGTAGATATGCATTTTGTAGATATTGCCTCTAAAAATTTTTTCAGTTGCATCTAAAACAGGGACGCATCTGTAGCCTGAATCTTCTAAAATGTTTAACGCGTCCTCTAATGTACAGGATTCGTCAACTGTGGTTAGATTCTCTTTGGGAATACAAACGGATTTTATTAACATAGTTCAACCTCCAATTAATTACTGTTTTCACTCATAATGATACCATATATCGACGTAAAACTATAGAAATTAACTAAATTCCTGTCCAAAAACTAGATCTCAGATTGACAGAATAAGGGTTTAGTGATAGTGTATAATAGTTAGATAGTGAATAGAATGGAGGAATATGGCGTGGCAACAACGAGATCAACGCTTGCCTGTTCAGTCTGTGGTTCTCGCAACTATTCAAAATCAGTAAATCGAGGCCAACATACAGAACGATTAGAAGTTAAAAAGTTTTGTAAATATTGTAAAAAACATACTTTACATAGGGAAACGAAATAGTTAACTGCGGAGGAAAGACATGAAAAGACTAGGTAGTTTTATAAAAAGCGTACGAGAAGAAATGAAAATTGTTACGTGGCCAACAGGTAAACAGCTTAAAAAAGATGTAATTGTGGTTCTGGAAACAACGATTATTTTCGCAATTTTCTTTGGTGTTGTCGATTTTGCAATTTTACAAGCAACAAAATTATTCTTATGATAATTGCTAGCAATAAGGAAAGAACAATGGTATACTGTTTTTGAGGAAAAACTTCGGTGATGCTGGGGTTTTTTATTTTACACAAAAGTGAGGGAAAGTAGAAACATGGAAACTTTTGATAAACAATGGTATGTTTTGCATACCTATTCTGGCTATGAAAATAAAGTCAAAGCAAATATTGAATCACGTGCACAAAGTATGGGAATGGAAGATTACATTTTTCGAGTGGTCGTACCTGAAGAAGAAGAGCGAGAAATTAAAAATGGGAAAGAAAAAATTAACACAAAAAAAACATTTCCAGGATATGTGTTGGTTGAGATGATCATGACTGACGACTCTTGGTATATTGTACGGAACACGCCAGGCGTCACTGGTTTTGTTGGTTCTCATGGCGCCGGAAGCAAACCTGCTCCGTTATTGAAAGAAGAAATCGAACACATTTTGCGCCAACTTGGTTTAAGCAACCGTCATCATGAGTTAGACGTAGAGCTAGGGGAAGTAGTCACAATCATTGAAGGAGCCTTTTCGGGTCTGACAGGTGCGATTACAGAAATTGACAATGAACGGCAAAAGCTAAAAGTAAATATTGATATGTTTGGTAGAGAAACAAGTACAGAGCTTGATTTTGAACAAATCGATAAACTATAAAAAATAGTGCTATTTAGTAAAAACATCTATTCGAAGCTTAATGAATAGATGTTTTTGTTTGTTCTTTATGAAAGATTTGTTGCTCCAGTTTTCTGGCAGTTGGTGTATCCGCTAAACCACCTTCAGCTGTTTCCTTAAAGCTGCTCGGCATTTGTAAACCAACTTTATACATTGCATCTACTACTTCATCAGGTGGAATCACACTACGAATTCCTGCTAAAGCCATATCTGCTGAAATGTAAGCCTGTGAAGCGCCTAATGCATTTCTTTTAACACACGGTACTTCCACTAATCCAGCAACAGGATCACAAATAAGCCCCATCATATTTTTTAACGTGATCGCAACTGCATGAGCAGAGTCTTCAGGGGTACCACCAGAAATAGCAACCAGTGCTGCACTTGCCATGGCACTGGAAGAACCGATCTCAGCTTGGCAACCGCCTGCTGCTCCACTAATGGACGCATTATTAGCGATAACCAGACCAAAAGCACCGGCCGTGAATAAAAAGTCGAGCTGCTGTGCTTCTGTGAGGTTCATTGCTTCCGTTGCAGCAGTTAGAACGCCCGCAACCACGCCAGCGCTTCCAGCCGTTGGATTCGCACAAATCAAGCCCATTTGTGCATTGACTTCATTGACAGCAATTGCATTGCGGACAGCAGTTAAAATGGTTTTTCCACTTAAAAAATTTTCTTTTTGAATATAATCGTTCATTCTTTTGGCATCTCCGCCAGTCAGCTTGGTTACAGAGGTAACACCTGCAATTCCTTTGTCAATGGATTGTTGCATGACTAAAAGATTTTGCTTCATATGTGCTGCAATCTTTTCTCGCGTTTGACCAGAATGGACCATCTCTTCGTGAATCATCGTTTCTGCAACGGATCCATGTTTTTTACTTAATTGAACTAATTCTTCTATTGAGCCAAACATATTCTCTCTCCTATTCAAAAAAAGTAGCGCTATGTAAATCCTCTAGCGTATTCAATTCATCCGAGCAATAACCAATATCATGCTGGTCGACTTCGATAATCATAATCGCTTTTTCACCTTGCGATTCTCTGGTGACGGTCATCGTGCCGATATTAATTTTATGATCCGATAGAATCTTGGTTACGTGTGCGATCATACCAGGGACATCTTGATGAACGATTACAAAAGTTGGGATGCCCATCTCTAAGTTGATCTTAAAGCCATTCAGTTCTGAAATTTGAATATTTCCGCCACCAATGGAAATGCCTGTAACACTTAATTTTTTCGTGTCAGTGGATACAACGAGGCGGACCATATTTGGATGCTCCGCTTTTTCTCTTTTAGGGATAAAAGCAACCTCCATACCAGCTTCATAAGCCAAACGAAGCGAATCAGCGAGTCTTTCGTCATCAGGATTCATACCAAGTAGTCCCCCTACCAATGCAATATCTGTCCCGTGCCCGCGATAAGTTTTAGCAAACGATTCATACAAATAAATATCAACTTGAGTGGGTTGTTCACCAAAAATATTTCTAACTACTTTTCCAATTCTTGCTGCGCCAGCGGTATGCGAGCTGCTTGGTCCAATCATAACCGGACCAATAATATCAAACACGCTTTTAAAGCTTCCGTTTGCCAAAGGAACATCTCCGTTTCTATTTTTACTAGCTCGATTTTATCATAAAATGAAGAAAAGAAATAGAAGCAAGCTCATAATTTATTTTATATGTTAGATTATATCACATAAATTACACGTGGAATTTTAAAACGGAATGCTAAATTTTCCGGACAGAAACTTGCTTTTCACCATATAAAAAGTTATAATATCAGTTGTGCGCATTTTTGCGTAAACTTTTTGTGAAGCAAAAAGTCTGTAAGAGTTGTTCTTATAGAACGTGGGAGGAGAAATATGCATCTCCATTCAACCACATCACGGACTTAAGGAGGTATGTCTCGTGGCAAAAAAAGTAGAAAAATTAGTGAAATTGCAAATTCCTGCAGGTAAAGCAAATCCAGCTCCCCCAGTAGGTCCAGCACTAGGTCAAGCAGGTGTGAATATCATGGGATTCTGTAAAGAATTTAATGCACGTACTGCAGATCAAGCAGGATTAATTATTCCAGTCGTTATTTCAGTTTATGAAGATCGTTCATTTACTTTTGTAACAAAAACACCACCAGCTGCAGTATTGCTTAAAAAAGCTGCGAAAGTGGAAAAGGGTTCTGGTGAACCAAACAAGAAAAAAGTCGCAAATGTCACCAGTGAACAAGTGAGAGAAATCGCAACAACTAAAATGGAAGATCTAAACGCTGCATCAGTAGAAGCTGCAATGCGCATGGTCGAAGGTACTGCACGAAGCATGGGGATTACAGTAGAAGGTTAATATTCTGTAACCACCGGAAGTAGCTTCTCAGTCGAATTCATATTGAAAAATAGGAATCACGTGGGAGGTTCTACCGTTATAACCACAATCAAGGAGGAAACAACATGGCTAAAAAAAGCAAAAAAATGCAAGAAGCATTAAAAAAAGTTGATGCAACTAAAAATTATTCTGTCGTTGAAGCGATTGCTTTAGCAAAAGAAACAAACATAGCAAAATTTGACGCAACTGTGGAAGTTGCTTACCGTTTAAGCGTGGATCCTAAGAAAGCGGATCAACAAATTCGTGGAGCTGTCGTGCTTCCAAACGGAACCGGTAAAACGCAAACTGTTTTAGTTTTTGCTAAGGGCGAAAAAGCGAAAGAAGCAGAAGCTGCGGGAGCGGATTTTGTCGGCGAAGCAGATATGGTTCAAAAAATTCAAGGCGGCTGGTTTGGTTTTGACGTCGTTGTTGCAACACCGGACATGATGGCTGAAGTAGGGAAATTAGGACGTGTATTAGGACCTAAAGGCTTAATGCCAAACCCTAAAACCGGTACAGTAACAATGGATGTAACCAAAGCAGTGAATGAAGTAAAAGCTGGTAAAGTTACATACCGTGTTGACAAAGCTGGTAATGTTCATGTTCCAATCGGTAAAGTTTCTTTCGACGATGCAAAATTGCTTGAAAATTTCCAAACCATTCATGAAACTTTAGTAAAAGTAAAACCTGCGACAGCAAAAGGTCAATATATCAAGAATATTGCAGTAACAACAACCTTTGGACCTGGTGTAAAAGTGGATCAAGCTTCTTTCTAAAGACGTAATGTAAAATTTGGCTTGACCTAGGTACTTTACTATGGTAAATTTATCTAGGTTAAGTTTTATAAAGGTACCGAAGACAGTAGGAGGCATCCGCCTTAATTTCCTACCGAGGACAATATTGAATGATTGAATCAATAGTCCCTCTCTATGTCTACGGTGGCATGGAGTTTTTTTATGCAAAAAATTCCACCATCAAATTTCAGGAGGTGAAATCAAATGAGTGAAGTAGCAATTGCTAAAAAAGCACAAGAAGTTGACGAAATAGCAGTTAAGTTTTCTGAAGCAGTATCGATTGTTGTCGTTGATTATCGTGGTTTGACAGTAGAAGAAGTTACAAATCTACGCAAACAATTACGCGATGCAAATGTAGAAATGAAAGTGATCAAAAATTCGATTCTTTCACGTGCAGCTGTAAAAGCTGGCTTAAAAGGAATGGAAGATGTCTTTCTTGGACCAACCGCAATCGCTTTTAGTAATGAAGATGTTGTCGCACCCGCTAAAATTATCAATGATTTTTCAGGAACAGCGAAAGCATTAGAAATTAAAGGTGGCGTAATTGAGGGAAAAGTTTCTTCTGTAGAAGAACTTATTGCTCTTGCAAAACTACCAAACAGAGAAGGTTTACTTTCAATGTTACTATCTGTCTTGCAAGCACCTGTCCGCAACGTTGCTTACGCAGTCAATGCAGTGGCAGAATCAAAAGAAGAAGTTGCATAAAAAGTGTAGCGTAATATAAAAAAATAAAATTATATGGAGGATTTAAAAATGGCCTTAAACATTGAACAAATCATTGCTGATTTGAAAGAATCAACGATCTTAGAATTAAACGACTTAGTAAAAGCGATTGAAGAAGAATTTGGCGTATCTGCTGCTGCTCCTGTAGCTGCTGCTGGTGCTGGTGCTGCTGATGGTGGCGCTGCTGAACAAACAGAATTCACTGTTGAATTAACTGCTACTGGCGATTCTAAAGTAAAAGTTATCAAAGTGGTTCGTGAAGCAACAGGTCTTGGATTGAAAGAAGCAAAAGCTGTAGTAGATAGCGCTCCTGGTGCTGTTAAAGAAGGAATTTCAAAAGATGAAGCAGAAGAATTAAAAGCGAAACTTGAAGAAGTTGGCGCATCTGTAACAGTTAAATAATTTTCTCTAATAAAAGGCAGTTTATATTCTCGCAAGAGTGTATAAACTGTCTTTTTTGTGATACGGTTTTAGCGAACGAAAGCACCGATCTTTTCTAAAAACTGTTTTTGGTAGGTTGAAATACCGAGAACAGTTGTTTGAATCACGAATTTCTGCTCACCGTTAGTGGACTGTAATTTGATTTTCCCACCCAGTAACTGTTTCTTTATTTTTAATTGTTGAATAGCTTTTAGTGGTATTTTTTCAACTTCTTTTTCCTCGATTTTTAAGGATTTTAGTCGAATAACAATGAGTTCTTTAGAAGTTAGTAACAAAATATACATTTTGGGTATACGGTAAAATAAAGGTAAATGATTAATGGCGTAAGCACCGATTGTTTCAGTATCTCCGTATTTTGCAATAAATTGATCAATAATGGTAGTTGTTACGACTAGTTTCATAGAGCTTTCTCCTCTCAAAGAGCCTAAATTAGTTCTATTTCGTAATCATAGCATATCTTAGAAAAAAAGAGGAAGAATGATGCATTGCAAAAAAGAAGCATCGCATACACCGAAACCGGCTTTGTGTATTTATCCGTTAAATGTTAAAATAATAAAGTGTCGAGTAGGAATAAATAAGCTTTATAGGAGTTTAGTAGATGAAACGATTTTTTTTGAACTATCAAGAAGGAATTCTCTATCTTTTTTTTGGTGTTGCCACCACGGTTGTTAACTATCTCGTGTATTTTGTTTTCCGCGAGTATTTTTCTTTTAATTATCTTTTCGTGAACTTTTTGGCTTGGTTTTGTTCAGTGCTGTTTGCTTTTGTTACAAATAAACTTTGGGTATTTAGAAGCAAAAATCGTTCAAGGAAGGATCTTTTGCGAGAAGTCGTACTCTTTTACTGGTATCGTATTCTTTCTCTAGGAATTGACATGATCTCCATGTGGTTACTTGTCAGTATAATGAATCAATCAGAATTTTTATCTAAAACATTTACACAAGTGTTGATTGTGGCACTTAATTATGTATTTAGTAAAGCGTTCATTTTTAAAAAAAATGGAAGTGAGGGAGAAAAATGAAATTATCTGTTATTGTTCCTTGTTATAATGAAGAAGCCTCTTTGCCCTTGTTTTTTGCGCAAACAGAGCCAATTGCCCAAGGGATTATTGCTGAAGTGGAATATTTATTTATCAACGATGGTTCAAAGGACAAAACACTGGAAATGATAAAAAAATTGGAGCCCAAGTTTGAAAATAGCAAGGTGCGTTATCTTTCTTTTTCGCGAAATTTTGGCAAAGAAGCGGCTCTTTTAGCAGGTTTGGAACATGCTACAGGTGACTTTATTACGGTAATGGATGCTGATTTACAAGATCCGCCGGAAATGCTACCTGAAATGCTACATCTTTTGCAAACCGAAGATTATGATTGTATTGGAACCAAACGAATGGATCGTCGAGGAGAACCAAAAATCAGAAGTTTTTTTGCGCAAACTTTTTATCGAATGATTAACCGGATTTCGGATACCGAAATGGTGGATGGTGTCAGAGATTTTCGGTTAATGACACGACAAATGGTAGATGCGATTTTAGAAGTGAAAGAATACAATCGATTTTCTAAGGGGATTTTTAGCTGGGTCGGATTTAATACTAAGTATTTACCTTATGAGAATCAAGAAAGAGTAGCAGGGGAAACCTCGTGGTCTTTTTGGTCATTATTTCGTTATTCGTTAGAAGCAATTATTAATTTTTCGGATTTCCCTTTAACTTTAGCTTCTTTTATCGGTTTCTTTTCGTGTGCTTTTTCTGCAATTGCATTATTGTTCATCGTTGTTCGAACACTTATTATCGGTGATAGCACATCCGGTTGGCCTTCACTGGTCTGTATCATTCTTTTTGTAGGTGGGTTACAGCTTTTTTGTTTAGGAATTGTCGGGAAATATGTTGGGAAAATTTTTTTAGAAACGAAAAAAAGACCTGTATATATTGTGAAAGAAACCGAAAAATCGTAAAATAAAAATAAATTCATAAGAAAGTTGGCAAAGGAAATGCGAGATACTAAATTTCAAGATGATAGTTTAGCGCTACATACGGATTTATACCAAATTAATATGATGAAAACTTATTGGGAATTAGACAGAGGAGATTTACATTCGGTCTTTGAATGCTATTTTCGTGAGATGCCTTTTCAACATGGCTATGCTATTTTTGCTGGGTTAGAACGTGTGGTCAATTATCTAAATGATTTAAAATTTACGGATTCGGATATCGCGTATCTACGAGAAGAAGAAGGCTATCCTGAAGGCTTCTTAACCTATTTAAAAAACTTCAAATTTGAATGTACCGTGCGTTCTGCTGTAGAAGGGGAAATTGTTTTTAATAATGAACCCATTGTCCAAGTAGAAGGTCCGCTAGCTCAATGTCAATTAGTGGAAACGGCTCTTTTAAATATTGTGAATTACCAAACCTTAATCGCAACCAAAGCAGCTCGAATTAAATCAATTGTTGGGGATGATCCTTTAATGGAATTTGGCACGCGTCGAGCACAAGAGATGGATGCGGCTATTTGGGGGACAAGAGCGGCCTATATAGGTGGGTGCGATTCAACAAGTAACGTTCGTGCCGGCAAAATATTTGGAATTCCCACAAGTGGAACGCATGCTCACTCTTTGGTCCAATCCTACCGAAATGATTATGATGCTTTTGTTGCTTATGCGCGAACACACAAAGATTGTGTCTTTTTAGTGGATACGTATGATACCTTAAAAATTGGGGTACCGAGTGCTATTCGTGTTGCAAAAGAAATGGGAGACAAGATTAACTTTCTTGGTGTCCGGATTGATAGCGGCGATATGGCTTATATTTCGAAAAAGGTTCGGCAGCAGTTAGACGAGGCCGGCTACCCTGATACAAAAATTTATGCATCAAATGATTTAGATGAAGCAACCATTTTAAACTTGAAGATGCAACGAGCAAAGATCGATGTTTGGGGAGTAGGGACG
>JAATGB010000111.1 GCA_015654945.1 Lactobacillales bacterium
GGTCCAATCCTACCGAAATGATTATGATGCTTTTGTTGCTTATGCGCGAACACACAAAGATTGTGTCTTTTTAGTGGATACGTATGATACCTTAAAAATTGGAGTACCGAGTGCTATTCGTGTTGCAAAAGAAATGGGGGACAAGATTAACTTTCTTGGTGTCCGGATTGATAGCGGCGATATGGCTTATATTTCGAAAAAAGTTCGGCAGCAGTTAGACGAGGCCGGCTACCCTGATACAAAAATTTATGCATCAAATGATTTAGATGAAGCAACCATTTTAAACTTGAAGATGCAACGAGCAAAGATCGATGTTTGGGGAGTAGGGACGAAGCTCATTACCGCTTTTGATCAACCGGCTTTAGGTGCAGTCTATAAGCTAGTATCCATTGAAAACGATCAGGGAGAAATGGTGGATACGATTAAGCTATCTAGCAATGCTGAGAAGGTTTCCACACCAGGTAAAAAACAGATTTGGCGTATTACGCGGAAGCAAGGTGGAAAATCCGAAGGGGATTATATCACACTTTGGGATGAAGATCCGCGGGAAGAAGAAGAGCTCTATATGTTTCATCCCGTCCATACGTTTATTAATAAAACTGTCAGTGAATTTTCTGCTCGTCCAGTTTTGCGTGATATCTTTGTAGCTGGTAAACAAAAATATGAGTTACCTACATTAGAAGAAATCAAGGAGCAAACCAAGCAAAATTTGGATTCTTTATGGGATGAATACAAACGTGATTTAAATCCGCAAAAATACCCCGTTGATTTATCTCAAACGTGCTGGAATCACAAAATGAAGCTGTTAGCAGAAGTGCGGGAAGAAGTTAAAAAAAGCCATATGTGATAAAATGTAACATGAAAGTCATTTTATGCTATAATAATGAATAGTAGAGTTGGAGGGATTGAAATGCGAGCAAAGCAAAAAGAAATTGTAAAAGAACTAAATGTTTTACCTGAAATTAATGCCCAAGAAGAGATTAGAAAGAGCGTTGCTTTTTTAAAAGCATACTTGAAAAAATATGCTTTTTTGAAAACACTTGTTTTAGGCATTAGTGGCGGTCAGGACTCCTCGCTGGCGGGTAAATTAGCACAGTTAGCTATTTCGGAGTTACGCGAAGAAACGGGGGATAATTCCTATCAATTTATCGCGATTCGTTTGCCTTATGGAGAACAAAAAGACGAAGAAGATGCGACAAGAGCGGTACAATTTATCCAACCCGATCGCACTTTGCGAATCGATATCAAACCAGCAGTCGATGCGGCAGTCGCAGCTGTTCAAGCCAGTGGAGCTGAAATTTCCGATTTCGTAAAAGGAAACATGAAGGCACGTCAGCGAATGATTATGCAATATGCGATTGCGGGAGCGAAAGCAGGAGCAGTCGTTGGAACGGATCATGCAGCGGAGAATGTGACGGGCTTTTTTACAAAATTTGGTGATGGTGGGGCCGATATTTTACCTCTTTTCCGCTTAAATAAACGTCAAGGAAAGCTACTTTTACAAGAACTACACGCAGATAAAGCCATTTACACGAAGATTCCGACAGCCGATTTAGAAGATGATAAGCCATTAATTTCGGATGAAGTGGCTTTGGGTGTTACGTACGATGACATTGACGATTATTTAGAAGGCAAAGAAATTTCTGAAAAAGCAGCACGTACAATTGAAACTTGGTATCAAAAAACAGAACACAAACGTCATCTACCAATTACGTTATTTGATGAATTCTGGAAATAAGTTTATGACGTATTAAAAGACTATTGGTGTAATCGTTTAATGAACGAATGCGCCAATATTTTTTTGATCAATAAAATTGATGTTGCTATTTAATTAGGGGGATAATATGACGAAATTCAAAAAAAAGATTGTTTTAAAGATAGAAGGAAGTGCATATGAGCGAGTTTGAGTTATTAAAAGAAAAAATTGCAACAAAAATGGCAATTGTTGGAGTTATTGGGTTAGGATATGTTGGGTTACCTGAGTTAGTCAAGATAAGTTGACACGGAAAAATCTGTTTTTTTCTGTGTCTATTTTTGGCTCTTCGTTGACAGACCGATTCTCGTAATATATTGGATAGGTGAGACACCGCCTAAAGATTCATGTGGTCGTACAGACATATAATAGCCGTCGATATACTCACGAACGATTCTTTCCGCATGAATAAACGAATAAAAAATATGCCACTTTAATTCTTCTCGCTTGATGATGCTAAAAAAGATTCAATTACTGCATTATTCCAACAGTTTCCCTTACAGGACATGCTTTGATCCCACTGAAGTGAGTGGATTTTATGAACTACTTCTTTACTGGTAAATTGACTACCTTGATCGCTATGGAAAAGGAGTGTTTGATCAGGAAAATTACAGTGTACTTGATTGATGACATCTATAACAAGTCCTGATTGACAATTTAATGCAACTTTGTAGCCGACGACTGCACGTACGTGTGGCTAATTCTAGCGCAGCACACAAATAAACCTTTGTTCCGTTGTGTAATCGCCATTCGGTAATATCGCAAACGACACGAGGTTGGTGCATCTTCTGAGATCTCAAATTGCCTATCTAACTTGTTTTCATAGGTCTTATGTGGTCTATTTTTCTTCTTATACGTTTTGACTGCTCTAGAAACTAGTCCATGTATATGAAGAACTGATTTCACAAAACTTAAAGAAAGCGTGATTCCCCAATTTGTTAAATAATCAAAAATTTTTTGAGCGCCCATTTTCTGATTATACTTAAAAAAGGTATCCATAATCCGTGTTCTCAGTGCGTTGTATTTTTGTTGTCTGGTTGTAGGTTGATGGTTGATAAAGCGATAGTATCCCTGACGGATACCTTTAAGCGTTGGCACAACCATTTAATACCGAATTTTTGATGGTTACGATGAATAAACGTAAATCTTACAGGTTTTGGTTCTTGGCAAAGAAGGCGGCCGCTTTTTTAAAGAAGTCATTTTTCTTTTTGAGTAGTTTATTCTCTTTTTCTAGTTCTCGTTGTTGTTACTCCAAATCTTCCTGTTTGTCCGTCCGATTGGATTCATAAATATCTATCCATTTTTTTATGATGCCTTGGCTTAATTGAAATTTTTTTGTCACACTTGCTTTTGTCCGGCCTTCTTTAACCACTAAATTGACACAATGTTGTTTAAACGATTCTTCATATTTCATTGGAATATTCACCTCAACTAAATTTTAGTTAGTTTTCTATTCCCTTGTAAACTTTTAGTATACTGGTTCACTTTTCTTTTCTTAGGATATAGTGTGATGCTGTTAACAATTCGGGTTTATGCCTTGCTTACTCTCTATCGAACGGGTTGGTCGACGAGATAGGTGAATAAAAAAATTGCACTTTGTTTTTTTTATGTGTATAATGATAATTGTTATAAGGGAGTAACTTGCAGCAAGTGAATGCTGTGGCAACATCACCAACACTGAAAGTCCTTTATGGTGTTGCCTTAATTAGTGAGACTTATGCATGTTATTTAGCATGTATAAGTCTCTTTTTATACTCTTTGAAGAAAAATTTGGGAGGAAATAAAGTGTCAGAAGAAAGAAAGCAGCAAGTGATTGAAAATTTTTATTCACAAGAAGTCCCAGAAGTATTGGATAAAATGGATACAACAGCAGAGGGTTTAAGCAAAGAGGAAGCGGAAAAACGCTTGCTTTCCTACGGCGCTAATGTACTAGACGAAGGTAAAAAGAAGAGTATTATTATCAAATTTTTAGAACAATTTAAAGATTTGATGATTTTAGTCCTGTTAGCGGCAGCCGTTATTTCGGCAGTTGTTTCAGGCGATATTGTAGATTCAATTATTATCTTGGTAGTTGTCGTGATTAATGCGATCATGGGTGTTGCACAAGAATCAAAAGCAGAGCAGGCGATTGAGGCATTGAAAGAAATGTCGACGCCAAGTGCTAATGTGCTTCGTGATGGGCATACATTATCGGTAAAAAGTGATGAGTTGGTTCCAGGCGATATTGTACTTTTAGAGGCAGGAGATGTAGTTCCCGCAGATCTTCGTTTAATTGAAGTGGCAAGTTTGAAAATTGAAGAAGCAGCCTTGACAGGTGAATCGGTTCCGACTGATAAAGAACTGATTGTTTTAGAAGGTTCTGATATCGGAATTGGCGATCGCATCAACATGGCGTATTCCAATAGTAATGTTACCTACGGTCGTGGTGCTGGAGTCGTAATTGGAACGGGAATGAATACGGAAGTTGGAAAAATCGCTGGAATGCTTGCACAAGCAGATGAAACGGAAACACCGCTTAAGACCAACCTTAATCAACTAAGTAAATTTTTAACTTTCGCAATTTTGATTATTGCTGTCATTATGTTTGTGGTGGGGATCGCAATTAATGGAACCTCTGTTGTGGAAATGCTGTTAACCTCGATTTCCTTAGCAGTAGCGGCAATACCTGAAGGCTTACCTGCAATTGTTACGATTATATTGGCTTTAGGAACACAAGTCATGGCAAAAAGAAATTCTGTGATCCGAAAATTACCCGCAGTCGAAACGCTAGGCAGTACAGATATTATTGCTTCAGATAAAACGGGAACACTGACGTTGAATCAAATGACCGTTGAAGCATTGTATACAAATAATACAATTCTTAAAGCTGATGAAAAAGTTACTCAAGACAATATGGCGCTTAAGGTAATGACTTATGCAAATGATACCAAAGTCGCGCAATCAGGAGACTTGATTGGGGATCCGACAGAAACGGCACTTATTCAGTATGGCTTGGATCAAAAATTAAATATGGCAAAATTACTGGAACAAGAACCCCGTGTTGCGGAGCTTCCATTTGATTCAGAGCGGAAATTAATGACAACAATCCACAAATTAGCTGATGGCAGTTTTTTGGTTGCGACAAAAGGTGCGCCAGATGAATTGCTAAAACGAACAACCCGTGTGTTATTGGCGGATGAAGTAGTAGAAATGACAGATGAAGAAAAAAATGAAATTGCGAAAAACAATCACCAAATGGCCAAACAAGCGTTACGTGTATTGGGCATGGCGTATAAACTAATCAAAACTGTTCCAACAGAGTTAACTTCTGAAGACCTTGAAAATGACTTGATTTTTGCAGGATTAGTTGGAATGATTGATCCTGAACGGAAAGAAGCGGCTGAAGCTGTTCGTGTGGCAAAGGGAGCGGGAATTCGTCCAATTATGATTACGGGAGACCATAAGGATACAGCAGAAGCAATCGCAGTTCGTTTAGGCATTATTACTGCAGGGCAAACAGAAACCGTATTAACTGGCGCGCAATTAAATGAAATGACCGATGAAGAATTTTTACAATCTGTCCATAAATATTCGGTTTATGCACGTGTCTCTCCTGAACACAAGGTTCGAATTGTCAAAGCTTGGCAAAAGGAAGGTAAAGTCGTTGCGATGACTGGGGACGGTGTAAATGATGCACCGGCTCTGAAGCAAGCAGATATTGGGATTGGTATGGGAATTACGGGTACGGAAGTTTCAAAAGGTGCCAGTGATATGGTCTTGGCCGATGATAACTTTGCTACGATTGTGGTTGCGGTTGAGGAAGGTCGTAAAGTATTTTCTAATATTCAGAAGACAGTTCAATATTTACTCGCTGCTAATTTAGGTGAAGTACTTACGTTGTTTATCGCGACGATTTTAGGTTGGGATACATTGCTACCGATCCATTTATTGTGGATTAATCTCGTAACGGATACATTCCCGGCGATTGCATTAGGCGTGGAACCAGCCGAAAAAGAATTAATGCGACGTAAGCCTCGAGGACGTAGTTCGAATTTATTTTCTGGTGGTGTCTTTAGTAGTATCATTTATCAAGGAATCTTTGAAGGGTTTGTCACATTACTCATCTACAAACTTGCGATTGACTATCCTGTTCACAGTAGCTATGAAGCGATTCATGGCGATGCTTTGACCATGTGTTTTGCAACACTAGGCTTGATGCAATTGTTCCATGCTTTTAATGTAAAATCGGTGTATCAGTCACTATTTACAACGGGCATTTTTAAAAACAAAACCTTTAACTGGGCGATTCTCTTTTCGTTTGTTATGTTAGGCATCATCATTATTGTTCCTGGTTTAAATAGTATTTTTGAAGTCGCTCATTTGGATACGCATCAATGGGGAATTGTTCTAGCTGGTTCATTTTCAATTATTCCGCTTGTAGAGATTGTTAAATTTTTCCAAAGAAGAAGTTTGAAAGTTAGCAAATTGTAAAAGAACAGTTCGGCATGATGTGAAATGATTTTGAAGTAGTAATGAAAGGATGCTCATCAGTAGAGGCTTACAAGGAAGTCGATTTGTCTTTTGAAAAGTCAGTCGTTTTCCTTTGTATTGTCCCTCCATTGATTGAAATTCTTTCTTTTTTTAGTTAGTTAAACAGTGTACAATAGATAGGAATAGAAGTAGTAAAAAGAATGAAAGAGGGATAAATGTGAGACAAAACTTGGGCTATTATGTTCAGCAAATTAACGATATTGTAAAAAAAATGGAAGAAATAGGAGAAAAAATGCATCCGCATTTTGAATTAATACGCGAAGCGATTGATAAGAATCAGGTAAAAGAATTAAAAAGCGATCAGCTAGTACAAATTTCGGATGAATTTTCCCAGGGAATAGCTGAGTACGAACAGCTTTTTACAAAAGTAAAGCAAATGAAGGCACCAGCAAAAGTTATTGGGGTTCATAAGAAGTTGGAACACGCTTTTGGCTCCTATGTAGTAGGATGTCAAGAAATGAACGCTTCCCTTGTACCTGAAAACACGACTGTAGATGCCGCATTGTTCAATCAATCAGAAGAAAAACAAGATGATGCAACGGATGTTATTTCTTTTTGTATTCAAAAAATGACAGCGATTCTATTGAAATAGATGTAATTTAAGGAAAAAGTCTTTTAATCAAAATGTAATAGCTTTGATATGGACAGTTTCACAAATTTTTACTATGATAAATTTATAACCAACAACCTTTTTATTTTTCGTTTTACTCATATGAGTAGAACAACTCCTTTTTCCACCTAGCATTTGCTAGGTGGTTTTTTCGTGAACCTCTTTTAAACGGTGCTGTAAAATATTCCCAAATGAAAAACAACTGATCAAGGTTCAGTTGTTTTTATCGTGCTTATTATAATGCATAGGCTTCAATCGCGTGTGCAACACCGTCCTCATCATTGGAAAGTGTCACAAAATCAACGACGTTTTTTACGCTATCAACAGCATTGCCCATACCAACACTTGTTCCAGCTACCTCTAGCATTGACAAATCATTTTCATTGTCGCCAATCGCCATTGTTTCTTCTTTCTTAAGGTGAAGGTAGTCTGCTAGCTCTTGCAATGCAGCACCTTTACTTGCTTGCTTGTTCAAAATTTCATAGTAATAATCCGCACTTTTGGCTGTTGTGTATTTTTCTTTGAACCAAGCCGGAATTCGTTGAATCACATTATCTAGGATTTCTGGTTCATCGATCATCATCATTTTAATGATTGTCAGTCCGCTTGTCATACTATCAATGGGGCGATAATAAAGCGGCATTCCAGTCAAGGTTGCTTCATGCATCGTGTAAGGGCTAATATGTTGGTTTGCGGTATAAATATATTTGTCATCAATTGTGTGCAGATGACTGCCTAATTTCCGAGCCATTGCTTCAATTTCAATGAAGTTATCATAGGTCAATGTATGCGCGGAGATGATTTTTTCTGAATGCGTTTCTTGCACCAAGGAACCGTTATACGTAATCACGTAATCTCCGACATCAAATAAAGCCAATTCTTTTAAATATTTGGTCACACCAGGAAGCGGACGCCCGGTGCTTAAAACGATTTTTACACCTGCTTGTTTGGCTTTTTGGATGGCTACTTTCGTTCTTTGCGTTAATTGATGTTGTGAGTTGATCAATGTTCCATCAATATCAATGGTTACTAGTTTAATTGACATAAAAATAAAAAACTCCTTTTAATTTTTTTTGGTTATCGGTAGAATGGCTCCGTTATGGATATAACGATTAAACGCTTCGATTGTTCCTGAAAATAAACTAAGAGACGGTTGATTTGGTTGTAAAAACATTTCTTTGGGAAAATAAAAACGCTGATCGCCATGCGACTCGCCTGCTAATGCGGCGACAAGGTCACTTGCTTGCGATAATTCAGTTAGGGCACCATCGCGTTCTGCTAGCTCGATTTGTGTCCGATGACTTGCTTGTTCGGGCCGATAAAAGTCATAAGGCAGATCATAACTCGAATTGATTGCAGTGTAGTAAGTTGCATCATAGCCCACTTTTTCAATGAGCTGTTTCATTTGTTCGATGCAGGTTGGATCAGTTTCTTTGGTAAAGGAAACTGACTTTAATGGTTTACGGTTCAAAAATCTTTTTGCTAAATCACTCAAGATCGGATCATCTTCCTCCGCCCAAGTGATAAAGTAGGTATTTAAAACACCATCATCGAGTTTTAAATAATCGTTTAGAGAATAATCTTCTCTAAAAAAAGGAATCAATAAAGGAGAAGTTTGTAAAAATGCTTGAGGGTGAAGCTGGTAAAGTTCTTTTCCACGTTTAAGCAGATGATCGAGAATGACTTCCATGCCACGCGAAACGGGATGGAAATAGACTTGCATATACATTTGATAACGGCTGACAATATAATCTTCGACGGCATGCATCCCATTCATTTGATAGGTCAAACCATTTTTGTTTGGACGGATGACCCGTAAGATCCGAGTTAAATCAAATGTGCCATATTCAGTGCCTGTAAAATAAGCATCACGTAGCAAATAGTCCATTCGATCTGCATCAATTTGACTGGAAATCATTTGAATTACTTGGGGATTTGGGTAAGTCTTTGTGATTACACTAGCGACTTTTTCAGGAAAGCCTTCCCCAACTTGATTTAAGATTTGATAAATCTCGGTTTCAGGCGAAGTAATCAGTCTAACTGTAATGTCTTCGTGATTCGTGTGGAAAATCCGCTCAAAAGTATGAGAATAAGCACCATGACCAATATCGTGTAACAATGCCGCACAAAGTGTTACTAAACGTTCGCGATCATCCCAGCCATTTTCTGGATCTTTTTCAATTGAAAAATTCCGTAAAAAGATATCACAGATACGGCGGGCAATTTCATAGACGCCGAGCGAATGGGAAAATCGACTATGCTCAGCAGCGTGAAATGTAAAGGAAGTCGTGCCTAATTGCTTCACACGGCGTAAGCGTTGAAATTCTTTGGAATTAATTAAATCAAGAATGACTTGATGTTCAACGTGGATATAGTTATGAATAGGATCACGAAAGACTTTTTCAATTACCAATTCTTGATCTTTATAGGTTCGTAGCATAAGAAGCCTCCTTTTAAAAGTCTATCACTTGGTTGCGCAAAATCATTTTATCTAGCTGTGGCGCTAGATTTTCCTGAAATGTCGGTTCATTCATGTAGTGAGGTAAAAATGTTTGGTTGATCGTCACATTGTTTGCAGCGGTCATCGTCTGAAGCAATCTTTCTTTCACGGTAGCAGGTGTCAGGTCTTGTGAAAGTAAAGTAGCGAGATTTGCCATTGAATTCGGCTCCACAGGCGGGTAACCATTCTGCCCAAAACCATCTTTTAAGCCTGCTTTGTAAAAGTCTCTAACCATTGCTCCGCGCGCATTCTGGTCGCCATTTATACTTAAATAAATCATGATTGCGATTCCTTGTTTAATACGGCGCTGTGAGATACCTGCAAATTTTTTCCCATCAATGCTTAAATCATATTCTCCCGGACAATAAGAATTTCGGACCTCTTTTGCGCTAATTTTTTTTTCGGGAAATGCTTGTGTAATCCAATCGGTCATTAACTGGTAGGCTTCAGGAATCGTCAAAGCAACTGTTCCTTCTTTGGGGATGATCAAAGAAACATTTAAAATTCCGCTGTCGCTAACGACAGCCAGACCACCTGAATTGCGCACAATTGGTGTATAATCATAGCTTTTAAGCACGGTGACCGCTTCCTGCAAATAAGGCAGGCGCGTATCTTTCATCCCTAAAATAACGTGTTTTTTCATTGACCAAAAATGGATAATGGGTTGATTATTTTGACCCGCAAAAGTTGAAAATAGATCTGTGTAAGCAAAAGGTGTGTAAGGAGATTTCGATTTTTGCCTATCTTCATTAAACAATAAAAATGTATCTTGATGAAACAATTCCTTTAAATTTTCCATATAATAAGTGTCCTTTTTTGCTGACGTAAAGTAAAAAATAGCTACTATTACTATTATATACGATTTTACGTAATCTGTGGGTAGAAAAGCAGTATTCTTTCCTAGATACCAAATAAAAAGGAGAAGAATTGCTCTTTAGAGTTGAATTTAGACAAGAAAAACAATAAACTGTTTACAGATGATTCCAGTTTAGATAAATGAAAAGGAAGTGATTCGATGACACAAACGATTCAAAATAAAGCCAAGCTAGACGATCAAGCGCTGATCCATTTACTAGAGAAGATGTGGTCAATTCGTTTTTTTGAAGAAACACTTGAGCGTTTGTATAAAGAAGGCGAAATCTATGGAACGATGCACTTATCTATTGGACAAGAAGCGACTGCCGTCGGGAGTGCTAGTTTGTTAAAAGAGACAGATTGGATGACCTCAACACATCGTAATCATGGACATAGTCTTGCAAAAGGGACAAGCATGTATGCAATGTTTGCTGAAATTCTGGGAAGACGAACAGGAACGAGTGGCGGCAAAGGCGGTAGTATGCATATTGCCGATCCATCTGTGGGTAATTTAGGATCGAATGGGATTGTCGGAGGTGGTTTTCCGATTGCGACCGGGGCAGCTCTAACCGCGAAAATGCAAAAAACGGATCAAGTGGTGATCTGCTATAGTGGAGATGGCGCTACCAATGAGGGGAGCTTTCACGAAGCCTTGAACTTAGCGGCTATCTGGAAGTTGCCTATTATCTATTTTATTGAAAATAATCAATACGGTATGAGTTCTTCCATTCATGAAATGACCGCAATTGAGCGTCTTTCCGAAAGAAGTCTTTCCTATGGAATGAAAGGGATCACGATTGAAGGCAATCATTTATTGCGTGTAATAGATACAACCTATGATGCAATTCAACATGTTAAAAGTGGACAGGGACCGGTTTTGATTGAGGCGCTCACCTATCGGCATCGTGGTCATTCTAAATCAGATTCCGGGTTGTATCGAAGTGTGGAAGAAACGAAAGCATGGCAAGATAAACGAGATCCGATTACCCAGACAGAGACGCTTTTTTTAGCGCGAGGATTGCTTACAAACGACGTATTGCTTGAACGAAAACAGGCGCTGAAAACACAGGTTGAAAAAGTGGCAGAACGAGCAAAACAAGATCCGCGTCCAGAGACAGCCGCACTTTTTACACATGTGTATGCAGAATAGAGGATAGATATGAAGCGAGAAATAAGTTATTTACATGCAATTAATGAAGCTTTGGATGAAGCGCTAAAGGAAGACCCAGCCGTTTTTCTTATGGGAGAAGATATCGGCATATACGGCGGCGGTTTTGGTGCAACAAGGGGATTAGAACGCAAATATGGTCGTGAACGGGTTCGCTCAACCCCAATTTCCGAAAGTGCCATTACGGGAGTAGCTGTTGGGGCAGCGATGACTGGGCTGCGTCCGGTTATCGAGTTACAATTTTCAGATTTTATTACAATTGCAATGGATCAATTAGTCAATCAAGCAGCAAAAATTCATTATATGTATGATGGAAAATTTTCAGTCCCACTGGTGATGAGAATGGCGGCTGGAGCAGGGACCGGCGCTGCTGCACAGCATTCGCAAAGCTTGGAAAATTGGATGGCTCATATTCCAGGCTTAAAAGTGGTACAGCCAGCTACACCTTCTGATGCTAAGGGCTTGCTCCATGCTGCGATTGCAGACAATAACCCAGTGATTTTTTACGAGCATAAGCTGTGTTATTCAATGGTCGAAGAAGTTCCGGCAGGTAAATACGTGATTCCTTTAGGAAAGGCAGAGGTTAAAGCAAGTGGCACAGATGTTACGGTAATTGCGACAGGAGTCATGGTTCACCGAGCATTAGCAGCAGCTGTTCAACTTAGACATCAGGGCATTTCGGTTGAAGTAGTGGATCCGCGAACGCTTGTTCCGTTGGATGAAAAGACAATTTTGAATTCTGTTCGTAAGACCAAACGAGTAATGATTGTGACGGAAGCAGTAAAAAATAGCGGCTTTGGCGCAGAATTAGCGGCAATAATTGCGGAGTCTGAGATCGGTCTGACTCTTTTAACGCCAATTAAACGATTAGGGGGGGCTTTTACGCCGATTCCTTGTGCGCAAGAACTGGAAACCAAAGCCATTCCGCAAGAGGGAACGATTGTTACAACCATTATGGAAATGTTCAAGTGAAATATACACGAAAGGGTTAAAAGTGTCGCTAAAACAAGTGGAAGTCGTCTCGATATTTCCCCCAACAGCATCTTTGTTTGACAAAAAGAGCAAAAAAAGGAAGAATGAATAGAAACATCATCACGTAAAAATAAAAGCAAGGCAGAAATAAGTGAGGATGCACCGCAAGCAAGCCGTTGTGCAAAATGATTATCAAAAATCACTGACTTGTGGGCGTCGGATCTCAAAAGCAAGAGAATTTTTAGTGGAAGAAGGATAGACATGGATGTGAAAAATGGAACGCCCATTTCAATTGAGTTACAAACAGAGGTTTACCAGAATAACGAGAAAAAAGAATACTTTTTTGATTTAAGCGGCCAACTTATTCAGATGGGCGATACTTTGTATTTGCGCTATAAAGAAAAATTAGAAGATGGAGCAGCAGAAGTTCCAGTAACCTTTAAAATTGAACCAGACGGAAGTATTCATTTGATTCGTGCTGGAGAAATTCGGATGCGGTTGAAATTCGATTATCAGCAACGAAACGAATCGCATTATCGCACACCTTATGGCATGATGCCAATCAGTACATTCACCTCTAATTTGCGTATCAGTTTGAAAGATCAACCTTTTTCTGGCTCGATTTTAGTGGATTATGATTTGTTTTCTGGACAAGAAAAATTAGGAACCTACCATATTCGATTGAAGTTTACTTCCTAATATAGTAAGGCTATAGCTTATTTTTTATTCGAGCTAAGGCCGAATTTTAACGCTCAGAAAGCGAGGTCTGCTTGCTTTTAGTCATTCAGAGGAAAATAAAGGGTAATTAGAAATTATTTGCACAAAAACTGGGGAATAGGATTGCTTTTTATTGCCAAAGTATTGTATGATAAAGAGTAGACTGTGAAAGGACGTGTGCCACTTGGATATAAAAGCATTTGAGGGTATGAATAAATCTGAATTGTCAATGATTGAAGTTGCTCATGCAATTTTAGAAGAGCATGGAGATGTAATGGATTTTTCTGATTTAGTCAATCAAATACAAAATTATTTAGGAAAAGCGGATAGTAAGATTCGTGAGAGCCTCCCTCAATTTTATACAGATTTAAATATTGATGGTAGTTTTATTTCTTTAGGAGATAACCGCTGGGGATTGCGTTCTTGGTACCCAATCGATTCTGTCGATGAAGAAGTTTCTCATACTGGCGATGATGAAGATGAAGATGTGCCGCGTCGTAAGAAACGTAAAAAAGTGAATGCGTTCTTAGATATGAATGATGAAGATGCAATCGACTATAATGATGATGACCCTGAAGATACAGATTTAAATGAAGATGAGGATGATGATCTTTATTTAGATGATGATGAAGAAGAAGAGGAAGAAGAAATTTCTGAATACGGCAAAGATCTTTCTGAAATTGGAGCCGATGACATCAGTGATGATGAAGAAGAAATTCCCGCAGGTGTCGAAGAAGATTTAAGTATTATTGAAGAAGACGATATTGATACAGACCTCGATTATGAAGAGGAAGAAGACGAAGAAGAAAAATAGGCTCTTTGTCAAATAGTGTTGTTTTAATTAAATTACCGGAAGGAAGCGTTTTGGCGTTTCCTTTTTTTATGTTATTTGACAAATCAAATTTTAAAAGAAAATGAAATAATAAATAAAATTTACAGTTTGACACTTTTTATAAGATGTGTTATCGTTTACATTGTATTAGGCTTGTTACTTTATTATTAATAGAGGCAAAACCTTAACAAATCTTTATTGCAGCCAAATCATTAGATTTAAACTGATTGATTGGAGGAGGTTGGACTTGAAGATTAAAAAAATTCTGAATAATAACCTTGTTTTAGCATCAGATGATAAACAAGAGAAATTGTTACTTGGAAGGGGGATTGGTTTTAATAATAAAATAGGGGATCAAGTTGATAGTCAATTAACTGAAAAAACATTTATTTTAGAAGATAGCACAACTCAGTTAAGAAAGTTAATTGACGATATACCTAACGAATTTTTTCATTTAACACACAAGATAATTCAACATGCTCAGAATAAGTTAGATTATTCTTTACAGGATACACTTTATGTTAGCTTAACTGATCATTTATACTATGCTATTGAACGAAAAAAAAATGGACAAGAATTGCGAAACTCACTTGTTTGGGAAGTAAAAAGGTTTTATACTAAAGAATTTCAAGTGGCATTAGAATCACTTGGGATTATTAAATCTGACCTACATGTGCAACTTAATGAAGATGAAGCTGGATTTATAGCAATTCATTTTGTAAATGCACAAAAAAAAGGATCAGTTTTACATAAAACTGTTGAAGAAACAACTATTATTCAAGATGTACTTAATATTATTAGATTTCATTTTAAGTTAGAATTGGATGAAACATCAATAAATTTAAGTCGTTTTGTGACTCATTTACGTTTTTTTCTACAAAGAATTCAAGAAATTGAGTACGTTGGAAAAAATAATTCAGTATCTTCCGATGAAGATGTCTTTTTACATGTTAGAAATAAATATCCGCATACATATGAATGCGTGATTCGCATCAAAATTTATTTTGAAGAGAAATTAAAAATTTCAATTCGAGACGAAGAATTATTATATTTTATGTTACATATAAATCGTTTAACATTAAGAGAATTAAATGGCTAAGGCTTGTTACCAAATTGGGCAAAACCTGAGTATGACAGTTTAAAAACTGCCATATTTGGGTTTTTTTCTATTATTTAGGAGGAAAATATGAAATATGAAAAATTAATTAATCAAATTATTGATGGAGTGGGTGGAGAAGATAATATTCAATCAGTCACTCATTGTATGACAAGATTAAGATTTGTTTTAAAAGATGATAGTAAGGGAAATACAAAACAAGTATCTGCTCTGCCGGAAGTTGTTGACAGTGTACAAAAAGGAGGTCAATTCCAAGTTATTATAGGAACGCATGTTTCTGATGTTTATAGTGAATTGATAAAAAAATACAAACTTGATGAAGAACAAGATGATGAAAAAAATTCAGAAAACAAATCATTTTTGAATAATCTTTTAGACACAATTTCTGGAATATTTATACCAATTGTGGGTGTGCTTGCTGGATCAGGTATGATTAAAGCTATATTAGCTGTTTTGGTTAATTTTGATTTAATTAATACAGAATCACAAACATATACTATATTATTTATGATATCAGATGTAGTTTTTTACTTTTTACCAATCTTATTAGCTATTACTGCATCTAAAAAGTTTAATACGAATACCTTTTTATCGGTTATTTTTGCCGCAATGCTTGTTCACCCTACTTTAATAGGATTAAAAGAAGCTGGAGAAGCAGTTCAATTTTTAGGAATAAATATGACGATCCCTACATATTCTTCTAGTGTTGTTCCGATTTTATTGATAGTTTTCTTGCAATCTTATGTAGAAAAATTTGCTAAAAAGATTTCACCAAAAGCTATTCAAGTTTTCTTTGTCCCATTAGTAATTATTTTAATAACAGCCCCTATAGGATTGATAGTATTAGGCCCAATTGGTGCAATTTTTGGAGAGTACCTAGCTGTATTCTTTACATTTTTAGATACAAAAGTTAGTTGGTTGGTTCCAACTTTAGTCGGCGCATTTGCTCCATTGTTTATCATGACAGGTATGCATTATAGTTTAGGCGCTGCACAAAGCGTTCAAAGAGCTACTTTAGGATATACAACTATATTAACACCTGGCTTTATTTCATCAAATACTGCTCAAGCAGCCGCTGTTTTTGCGATTGCTTTAAAAACTAAATCAACTAAATTAAAAGCTTTAGCAACATCATGTGCTACTACAGCATTTTGTGGTGTGACAGAACCAGCCTTATATGGAGTAACTTTAAAGTTGAAAACACCATTATATGCCACAATGATCGCTGGTGGTTTAGGAGGATTATATGGAGGATTAACAGGGGTTAGAGCTTGGTCAGCTGGCACATCAACAGTTTTTGCTTTACCTATCTATTTAGGTCCTGATAATTCTTTTGTTAATGCGATTGTTGTTGTTTTAATTTCTGCAATTTCTGGATTTTTGATTTCATTCTTTACTTATAAAGATGATTCAGAACAATTAAAAGAAGAAAATTCAACTAATGAAACCAATCAAGAAGAAAAGCAAGAAATGGCAAATAAATTTCAAGTTATGTCTCCACTAAAAGGAAAAAAAATATCTTTAACAGAAGTTAATGATGATGCATTTAAAACAGGTGCATTAGGAAAAGGTGTAGCAATTATTCCAGAAGAAGGTATTTTGACTTCACCTGTGAAAGGTAAAGTAACGATGCTTTTTGAAACAAAACATGCTATAGGAATTGTAACGTCAGATGGATTAGAAGTTTTAATGCACATTGGAATAGATACTGTTAAATTAAATGGAAATCATTTTGAAAGCCATGTTAAAGTTAATGATGAAGTGACTATAGGTCAAAAATTAATAACCTTTGACACAAATGCTATTAAAAAAGAAGGTTATGATTTAACTACTCCTATTATAATAACAAATAGTAATGATTATTTAGATGTAGTAGATACATCAGAAACAACGTTAAAAAGAGAGCAGTTATTGTTGAATATTTTTAAATAAAAGAGTGAAAGGATGAAAAAAATGTTTCCAAAAGATTTTTTATGGGGTGGAGCAACAGCAGCTAACCAATTTGAAGGAGCATATAATATTGATGGAAAAGGTTTGTCAATACAAGATATAATGCCAAACGGTGTTAGAGGACCTATAACAGAAATTCCTACTAAGGAAAACCTAAAATTAAATGGTATTGATTTTTATCATAGATATGTTGATGATATCAAGTTATTATCAGAAATGGGAATAAAAGTATTTCGTATGTCGATAGCATGGTCTAGAATCTTTCCAAATGGGAATGACCAGTCTCCAAATGAAAAAGGATTACAATTTTATGATAATGTATTTGACGAATTGAAAAAGTATGGAATTGAGCCAATGGTAACATTATCTCATTATGAACCACCATTAGCATTATGTAGAAAATATGATGGTTGGAAAAGTCGTGAGATGATAGAACACTATGCTAAATATTGTAGAGTTGTATTTGAGAGATACAAAGGGAAGGTAAAATATTGGTTAACATTCAATGAAATAAATGTGACAGTAATTTCGCCTTTATTAGGAGGAGGAATTATTACACCAAGAGAGCAAGTTACAAAACAAGACCTGTATCAGGCTGCTCATCATCAATTAGTAGCAAGTGCCTTAGTAACTAAAATTGCTAAAGAAGTAGATTCGAAAAATGAAATTGGTTGTATGATCAATGCAGCAGCGAATTATCCAATGACTTGTCATCCAGACGATATGATTCAAGTTATGGAAACTCAACAAGAAATTGATTATTTTACTCATGTTCATTGTTTTGGAGAATATCCTTTCTTTGCTGATAGAATTTATAAAAAATACAATGTATCATTAAAAATTTCTGAAGAGGATAAGACTATTTTAAAAAATACTGTAGATTTTATTTCATTTAGTTACTATAATAGTAAAACTGTAGCAAAAGATACGTCTAAATATGATTTAGCCGATGGCAATTTACATAGAGGCTTAAAAAACCCTTATGTTTCATATTCAAAATATAATTATCCAATAGATCCTCAAGGGATTCGTTATGTGATGAATCATATGTATTCGACTTTTGGGAAACCTTTATTTGTTTCAGAGAATGGTCTTGGGACAATTGATGAGGTTGAAGTGAAAGATGATGGAACTATATTTGTTAGTGATGACGAAAGAATTACCTTCTTTAATAACCATATTAGTGAGATTGGAAAAGTAATCTCAGAAGATAAGATACCAGTTTTTGGATACACAGCATGGGGAATAATAGATTTAATTAGTGCTGCAAGTGCTGAGGTTACAAAAAGATACGGAATGATATATGTTGATTTACAACAAGATGGTTCTGGAACCTTAGAAAGAACTCCTAAGAAATCATTTGATTGGTATAAATTAATTATTGAAACAAATGGTAAAAGCTTAACTCCTTTAAAATAAAAATGTAATTAAGGCTCTTTGTCAATAGGGACTGATGAATTACGTAAAATCAAATCTGGGACAGAAGGAAAGAATCTCTGTCTCGGATTTTTTCGTTATTTTACTTTGATTAATTGATTGATCAAAAAGATTCTAATTTTCATGTTCTCAAATGATTTAAATCCGTAGGATACTCGTTTCATAGTCTTGATA
>JAATGB010000202.1 GCA_015654945.1 Lactobacillales bacterium
AATGCCTTCTTTCAATTCTTGTTCGGTAATTTCTTCCCCTTCAAGATATTTCATGGTTAGCTCTTCATCAGTTTCTGCTACAGCTTCCACTAGCTTTTCGCGCCATTCATTTGCAAGTTCTTTGTATTCATCAGGAATTTCTGTTTCTTGAATTTCAGTACCAAGATCATTTGTATAAATTTCAGCCTTCATTTTAACAAGATCAATGATTCCTGTGAAGTCATCTTCTGCACCAATTGGTAATTGGATTGGATGTGCATTCGCTTGTAAGCGGTCATGTAAAGTAGTGACAGAATATAAGAAATCTGCCCCAATTTTATCCATTTTATTTGCAAATACAATACGAGGGACCCCATATGTAGTTGCTTGACGCCATACAGTTTCTGTTTGTGGTTCTACACCAGATTGTGCATCCAAGACAGCAACTGCACCATCTAGCACACGTAGCGAACGTTCCACTTCAACAGTGAAATCCACGTGTCCTGGAGTGTCAATAATATTAATTCTATGGTTCTTCCATGCAGCAGTTGTAGCTGCTGATGTAATTGTAATTCCACGTTCTTGCTCTTGTTCCATCCAGTCCATTTGCGAAGCTCCTTCATGAGTTTCACCAATTTTATGGATTTTACCAGTGTAATACAAAATACGCTCTGTCGCAGTTGTTTTACCAGCATCAATATGGGCCATGATACCAATATTACGAGTTTTTTCTAACGAAAATGCTCTGGCCATTTCTATTTTTTCTCCTCTCTAGTTTGTTAAATAAGACAAATCATAGTGTAAATTGTAGTCTGCTTCCAATGGACTTAATCGAGTCAAGTCCACCACGAGAGCAGAGAGGATTTTACCAGCGATAATGAGCAAACGCTCTATTTGCGTCAGCCATTTTATGTGTATCTTCACGTTTTTTAACAGAAGCACCAGTGTTATTGGCTGCATCCATGATTTCTTTTGCTAATCGTTCTTCCATTGTATGTTCTCCACGTAGACGTGCATAGTTCACAATCCAACGCAAGCCTAAAGTTGTACGACGTTCAGGACGAACTTCAACGGGTACTTGATAGTTAGAACCCCCAACACGACGAGCTTTTACTTCAAGAACAGGCATCACATTTGTCATCGCTTGTTCAAACACTTCCAAAGGATCATTACCTGTAGATTCTTTAATATTTTCAAATGCATTATAAATAATGCTTGATGCTGTTCCACGCTTTCCATCAACCATTACACGGTTAATTAGGCGAGTTACCATTTTCGAGTTATACATTGGATCTGGTAAAACATCACGTTTTGCAACAGGACCTTTACGAGGCATCCGTAACTCCTCCTTCCAATTAGTTAATTTTTTTTATTCTTTTAATTTTTCAAATTATGCTTTTGGTCTCTTTGTTCCATATTTAGAACGACCTTGTTTACGATCTGTCACACCTGCAGTATCAAGCGCTCCACGAACAACGTGATAACGTACCCCTGGTAGATCTTTTACACGTCCACCACGAATAAGAACAACACTATGTTCTTGTAAGTTATGGCCAATACCTGGGATATAAGCAGTAACTTCGATCAAGTTAGACAAACGAACACGGGCATACTTACGTAACGCTGAGTTCGGTTTTTTCGGTGTCATCGTTCCCACACGTGTACATACACCACGTTTTTGTGGAGAATTTAAATCTGTTTGTGATTTTTTAAAACTATTATATCCTTTGTTCAATGCTGGTGAAGTTGATTTAGTCACCTTTGATTGACGAGATTTACGTACCAATTGGTTAATTGTTGGCATTTTTTTTCCTCCTCCCTCGCTTCTTTCTAGTTCCACACATCCAGGTGGTTCTTTTTTAACGATAAAAAATGATGCACACTTTCGTTGCATGTTTTTTTTCGTTCTTCCTTCATGCTTTGAAACAGTCAGCACGCCTAAAGCAGGCCTGTAGATAAAGCACCTTTGATAGAATACCATGTCTAGATTACATTGTCAAGTATTGACCATCAAAATTTTATAACTTCGGTGCTAATTTTTTTTGAAGCTATGAAAAAAATTTCTCCCATCTTTCCTTTTCATTTTAGAAAAAAACGATTACAATGAGTGATAGTAAAATGTCCGCAAAATTTCTGGAGGTGCAAAATGAATTTAAAGAAAATGGTTGGGATAGAAGCAGCGAAATACATTCAAAATGATATGATAGTTGGTCTCGGTACGGGTTCAACCGCTTATTACATGGTGGAAGAAATCGGCCGCCGCGTGAGAGAAGAAAACTTAACAATTATCGGAGTTACAACTTCTTCAAAAACGACAGAACAAGCAAAACGTTTAGGAATTCCTCTAAAAAGCATTGACGAAGTTAGTCATGTAGACATCACGATCGATGGTGCAGATGAGATTGATGAAAAGTATAATGGGATCAAAGGGGGCGGAGCAGCTTTGCTTTTTGAAAAAATAGTCGCTTCTTATTCCAATAAAATCATTTGGATTGTTGACGAGTCAAAAATGTCCCGCTACTTGGGATCATTCCCTCTACCAGTAGAAGTCATCCCTTACGGTAGCCATCAACTACTCACCTTATTTGAGAAAAAAAATCTTCATCCTGTTCTACGAATAGATTCGGATGGTCAACCGATTAAAACAGATTGCCATAATTTTATTATTGATCTTCATTTAGAGAAAATTGAAAAACCAGCAGAGCTTTCCGCTTGGCTAAATCAATTACCCGGTGTTGTGGAGCACGGAATTTTCGAAAATATGGTTTCTACTATTATAATAGGAAGTAACGATGGACTAAAAACAATTCAAGCTCGCTAATTGATAGCGACATAAAAAAACAAAATTACACATTAGCTTGCCTATATCCTTGTATATCATGTAGTAGTGCGCTTGTTCTATTCTTTTTTACTTTCATTGAAAAAAAATGTAGAATAGAAGGTGTAAGAAAAATGTTGATAGATCATACAAGGAGGAATTTTAATGTTAAAATTAGTTTTTGTACGTCATGGTCTTAGCGAATGGAATGCACTAAACCAATTCACTGGATGGGTAGATGTCGATTTAAGCGAAGCCGGCGTGAAAGAAGCACAAACAGCTGGTCAAAAAATAAAAGATGCAGGTATTAATTTTGATATTGCCTATACGTCCGTCTTAAAACGTGCAATCAAGACATGTAACTACGTGTTAGAAGGATCCGATCAACTTTGGGTCCCCCAAGTGAAATCATGGCGTCTAAACGAACGGCATTATGGCGCTTTGCAAGGCTTGAATAAACAAGAAACGGCAGATAAATATGGTGCTGATCAAGTTCAATTATGGCGTCGTTCCTATGATACATTGCCACCACTATTAGATGAAACTGATCCAAAATCGGCAGTCAACGACCGTCGTTACGCTCACTTGGATAAACGTGTCGTTCCTGGCGGCGAAAATTTGAAAGTTACCTTAGAACGGGCCATTCCTTTCTGGGAAGATCATATTGCTCCTGACTTGTTGGATGGAAAAACAGTATTAGTTGCTGCGCATGGTAATTCCTTACGTGCTTTAGCGAAACATATTGAAGTAATTTCCGACGATGCTATCATGGGCCTTGAAATCCCAACAGGACAACCACTTGTCTATGAACTAAATGATGATTTATCTGTTTCTAAAAAGTACTATTTATAATT
>JAATGB010000012.1 GCA_015654945.1 Lactobacillales bacterium
AGGCGTAATCTGCCTAACGGTTTTAGGCATTTTAATTACGGCCAATAGCTACCGTACAACACAAAAGCATGCGATAAAAATGGGTGAAAACCAACTGGCAAAAATCAACGATTCTGCCATTAAAATTTTGCAGTTAGAAATAAAATCTTATACGTTGGCTCTAGAAGCCTATGCCTCCAACATCACAGATGAAGGAACTATTCAAAAGCTGACAGATGAAACCCAAGTAAAAAAAACACTTGCTTATAAAAATTCTGCTGCCGCTGGTGTATTTCTGGTTTTGAGCGATGGAACCCAATTATCTGGTTGGAATTTTAAAAATGAACAGCTAGTCTCCAGTAATCCGTCTTTTACAACTTATCGTCAAGATCCTTTATTTAAAAAAGCGTTACAAGGAAACGTGCTGCAAAACGGCGAAGCTTACTTTGTAAAAGGCTCCTCCTTCATAAATCTTTATCGACCAGTATTTAATAGCCAAAATCAACTCCAAGCTCTCTTGATTTTACCAATTAATCTAGAAAAATTATACCATCTTGAAATGGACACAACGGACAATCAAAACGGCTATACCATGGTTAAAAATCAAGCCATGAAAGTGATCATGCACCCTTCAAATGCACAAATTGGCCTAGACATTGTGGAGGACCGCAGAGAAAAATTCCCGAATCTTGATTACACAGATCTTGAACACCTAGAAAAAATTCAAACCGCCAATGCAGAAGGAACATTAAGCTATTATTCCTATTGGTGGACCGAAAAAAATCCGAAAAAAGTATTGAAACTATCTGCTTATAAATGGATTAAAATTGGCAATGCAAAATGGATTGTTGCTAGTTCTTCCGATTTCTATGAACGAAACGGCTTGGTTCTGCAAGAAAACTTAATTATCCTCGGATTACTCTCGATTCTGTTGGCAATTATCCTGTTAGTTGTTTTTAGTTTCAGTAGCTACAATCGCCGAAACAAAATCTATTTAGAAAACTTACGCCTTGTTGAACACCAAGATCTTCTGCAAGAAAAACACACACTTGAAAAAACAATGCTCCAAAAATCCAATTTGGAAACCGTTGGACTACTAACGACAACCATCGTACATGACATGAATAATTTCTTAACACCGCTGATTGGCAATCTCCAATTATTAATTGAGGAGCATCAGTCAAATGAAGAATTGGTCACAGAGTTAAATGAAGTCTATCACGCCGCCCAAAAAGGCCAACAACTTGCTGCTAATGTCCTGCGTTTTACAAAAGTGACTTCAACTCATAAAGAACACCTATCCGTTGAAGAAGTTGTCTCAGAAGCAATTGATACGATGAAACTTCTGGTTCCAAAATCAGTCAAGCTTCCCTATCAAAAAGAACCGGTTGGTGCGGCCTATTTTGAAAAAAGCGACTTACAGGTTATTTTGTATAATTTGATCACCAACGCCTACCAAGCACAGCCACAAAATCCGCAAATTCACGTAACAATTTCGTTTGCGAACGCGGAACAACAAGCACACTTTCAAACACATTCTTTCGCCTACCAGTCTCGACAGTTTGCCCGAATCGAAGTAACTGATAACGGCCCGGGAATTCCAAAAGAAGTCGAGGAAAAAATATTTACACCATTCTTTACCACCAAAACAAATGCAAACGGAACAGGCCTTGGGCTCTTTATCATTTCCTCCATTATTAAAAAAAATGATTGGATTTTGGAAGTTAAAAGCTCAAAAGAAGGAACGACGTTTATCATTGGTATTCCTTTAGTCCCCAATACATTCTCCACCAACGAATAAAGCCCTGCTAGCTAGAATTCTTTTACCAGCTAGCAACGGTTTTTATCCAAATCAAAGACTCACAGGAAATCCATCTATCTTTCTTCTATTAACAAAGATCATCCTTCACTTATTCGCTCTTTTTCCTCTCCTTACCTATGTATTTCCAACAGGTAGAAAACGGTTTCATTAAAAGCAGAGTTCTTTTCTGATCAAGCACTGCTACTTTCTTTATTATAACCAAAAAAACGAACTTTATAGTAAAAAATACAGCAAAAAAACAATTCATTTTTTAAAAATTTTGCGCATATCATTATTTTCTCCTCCAACCGAAATCAGAAAAGTCAAGGAGCAGAGCTTCTCTTCGACTTTTCACGGCTAAACTCACCTTCACTACTGAAAAAACATTCGATCAACAGCCTCGATAAAATGTCCAAAGCAATTTTTTGGTCTCTTATTTATCCACTTCTTCTAACCTAACGCTTTGCTGTTCCCATTCTTCTAGTAATTCCTCTTGGCGAACTTTTTGGACAGTTAATGTCGCGTTCAATTGTTGCAAGGCTTGATGATCTTCAAACATCCCAGGCTGATTCATTTCCTCCTGAATATGCACGATTTTAAGCTCAACATCTGCTAATTGTTGCTCCAACTCCGCCACTTTTCTTTGAAGCGTTCGAACTTGTTTTTGCTTTTCTTTTGATTCCTGAAACGTCATTTTCCCTGCTGAGTCTTTCTTTACCTCTAATACTTGCTCTTGATTCGCTAATTCTATTAGTTCTTTTTCCTCTAATTTTTTCTCTACGTAATAGTCATAATCTCCCAAATACAGCTTACTGCCTTGTTCAGAAAGCTCCACCACTTTGGTCGCGATTCGATTGATAAAGTAACGGTCATGAGAAACAAAGAATAGCGTTCCTTCGTAATCAATCAGCGCATCTTCTAACACTTCTTTGCTATCAATATCCAAATGATTGGTTGGTTCATCTAAAATCAAGAAATTCTCTTGCTTCATCGCAAGTTTTGCCAGAGCTAAACGTGCCTTTTCACCCCCACTAAGCATGGGTACACTTTTCTCCACATCCTCTCCAGAAAATAAGAAACTGCCTAAGACAGAACGAATATCCTTTTCGGGTACCGTCGAATGCTCATCCCACAATTCTTGTAAAACAGTTTTCTTTGAATGGAGAATGGCTTGCTCCTGATCGTAATAACCAATTGAAACATTTGCGCCCAACCTTATTTCTCCATGAATAAATGGAATTTCCTCCATAATTGATTTGAGTAAGGTCGATTTACCAATTCCATTCGGTCCGACTAAAGCAATCGCTTCCTGTTTGCGAATATCCAGTTCAATCGGCTCACATAAAATTTCGGTAGCATAACCAATCGCACCATTCTGCAAATACAACACTTGATTTCCAGAAGCTTTTCCGATGTGAAATAAGAAATTAGCTGACTTTTCGTCTCCCTTTGGCCGGTCAATACGCGTCATTTTTTCCAACCGTTTTCGGCGGCTTTGTGCGCGTTTTGTAGTGGTTGCACGAACAATGTTTTTCTGAACAAACTCTTCTAGCTTTGCAATTTCAGCTTGTTGTTTTTCATATGCCTTCCAATCCTGCGCCACACGTTCTTCTTTCAGCACAAGATATTTTGTATAATTTCCTTTATAATAATGCATCACGTGCCGACTTAATTCATACACTTCGCTCACGACTTTATCCAAAAAATAGCGATCATGAGAAACGATAAGCAATGCACCTGGATAATTTTGTAAATAATTCTCAAGCCAAGCCAATGTATCAATATCCAAGTGGTTGGTCGGTTCATCCAAAATAAGCAGATCCGGCTTTTCTAATAATAATTTAGCTAGCGCTAACCGCGTTTTTTGGCCTCCAGATAACGTCGAAATTTCTTGCTGATAATAACTCTCATCAAACCGGAATCCGGCTAACACCGAACGAATTTCAGCTTCATACCCATAGCCGTTTTTTTCTTGATATTCCTGCTGCAAGCGATCATATTCCGTTAAAGTTCGCTCATATATTTGTGCATGCTCATGAATGGCAGGATCACTAATCTGTGCTTCCAGCTCATGCATCCGTTTTTCTATCTGGAGCACTTCTGAAAAAGCATCTAGCATTTCTTTATAGATCGTTTTACTCGTTGTTAAACCTGTATTTTGCGCCAAATAACCAATGCGGATTCCCCGGCTTTTTGCAATGCCACCTACATCTGGCTCTTCTATCCCTGCAATTATCTTTAATAAGGTCGATTTTCCTGCTCCATTACGTCCTACAAGAGCAATTCGACTCTTTTCTTGTATTTCCATTTGAATTTGTTCAAATAACACTTCACCACTAAAATGACGCGCAATTTGACTTGCTTGTAATAAAATCATTTTTCTTCCTCACTTCACTATTATCCTAATAGTCTATCATATTTCACTCATTGGATGTAAAAAAACGACTGAAATATTCTTCGTCATCTAACAGTTCTACGCTCTATTCGCCATTTTTTTCACTCTTTATAAAAATGAATTTATCTGAACAAACAGTTTCTCTCATTTTTAAAAATGAAAACGGATACTTCTTTTTCGCGAACAATTTTTCCAAGAATTTTTCACAATCGAAACAGAAAAATTGCTTTTCACTGCGTAAAGCTGGTATTATGAGCTTGTGAGTTTTTTAACTCAAAGTTTGATAAGTGAGGAACAGGGGGATTTACAGAATGAAGAATCAATTGATTCCAAAGGCAACCGCAAAGCGTCTGCCATTGTATTATAGATATTTAAAATTTTTACTTGACTCTGGCAAAACCAAAATTTCTTCGACAGAATTAAGTGAAGCAGTGAAAGTCGACAGTGCCACTATTCGCCGTGATTTTTCTTATTTTGGAGAATTAGGCAAAAGAGGATATGGCTATGACGTCGAAAGTTTACTAAACTTTTTCGCCAAAACACTAAGTGAAGATCGCTTGACAAATGTGGCTTTAATCGGTGTAGGGAACTTAGGGAACGCCCTTTTGAAATACGGATTCCACCAAAGCAATAACATTCGGATCAGCGCTGCTTTTGATATCAATGACGAGATCGTCGGTCGAATTGTGGACGGTGTTCCAGTCTATCCGTTAAGCGATATGAAGGAACAAATTCAATTACAACAAATTGAAATAGCCATTTTAACCGTTCCCATTTCCGCAGCACAAGATAATGCGAACCAATTAATTGATGCAGGAATCAAAGGAATTATGAACTTTACGCCCATTCGGATTAACACGCCAAAGGACATCCAAGTGCAAAATGTAGATTTAACCAATGAATTGCAAACCTTAATCTACTTCTTGAGCCATTATGGCAAAAAAGAAGAAACGGAATAAATATTTTAACAAGCAATGTGGAGTTCGTTCCACATTGCTTGTTGTTTTGTCTTACCGTTTAAACTGCTTCTATTCTACTTCTTCGTGTATAGCTACTTTATCCCTTCTTTCGTGCTATTCTGCTTTTAAGTAAAATAACACTAACTAAGACAACTACGCCTATTCTATCCATATGTGCATCTTTTTTTTCATTTGTCTTAGGTAATTTCGTTCTTGCCACCTTTACTGCTAAGTTAATTAATTTCGTTTCATTCGTATTTTCGCTTTTAAACATCGTTTCAGCTGATGGTTTATTTTTTTGTGCATTATCTGTTTCTTTTTTCTGCTTACTCTTTTCAACTTTTTTATTTGTCATTGCCACTTGAGAAGCTTCTACTTGACCTTTTTGGCTGGTAAAGGGAATTGGTTTACTATCTAATTCATAGCCATCCGGTGCCTTCGTTTCTTCTTTTAGTGAACGAACATGTATTTTACTTTTTAAAGAAGACTGCTTACTCGTAGGCTTGTCAGACGAAGTCAGCAAAATATTTGATTTTTCGTGAAAAGAAGCATCTTTTAGTAACTGAACACTTTTCGATTTGGTATTGTTTCCGCTAAGATCAACAATCAGCTCTTCATTCTGTACGATTTTACTTTTATTACCCATGATTTGAAGTTCAGAGATTTCTTTATCTACTATTTCTGCAAAAATTTGCACAGTAGTGAATTGGCTCACTATCCCCATTAAGAACACCAACATATACAATGCATTTTTTAAATTTCTATTCATCTACTTCTACCTTTCTTTTATTTAGCATTTATTAAACCGTGTTAAATAAATAACTATACTTGTTTCATTTATCACAAACTATTCCAGCCGATGCTAGCAAGTTTATTTATCTACTATCGCTATTTAAAAGCTTCTGTATCATACGTTTCCTTTATTAAACGACATATTAAAAATAGTTTACCCTTCCTTTTGATGATTTCTCATCCTCTCTAATAAATAACACTACCAATCATTAACTGTACTATAAATAAAAAAATAATCAAAAATACCAAAAACTTTTTGATTATTGAATATCTTTGTTTCATAAAATGAAAAATAAGCCAGAATTTCTAAAAATTAACGAAATAATTTTCAGAAATTCCAGCCCACTTTTTATAGTCACTTATTTTTCTCTCACAAGGATACACATTATTTTAAAAGAAAGCAATGCGTCACACAACTTATTTTTCTTTTAAGCACACGAACTATTTGCTGTACCTTCTTTTTTATTTAATTTATATTTTTACAATTTTTCTTTGTCCACCCATATAAGGAACCAACACTTCTGGAATCGTTACACTGCCATCTTCATTTTGATAGTTTTCCAAAATTGCAGCAACCGTTCTTCCCACAGCCAATCCAGACCCATTTAGCGTATGCGCATACTGTACTTTTTCATTTTCATCACGGTAACGAATCATTGCCCGGTGGCTTTGAAAATCTTCGCAATTCGAGCACGAACTAATTTCACGATACATATCTTGCGCAGGAATCCAGACTTCCAAATCATAGGTCTTCGCAGCTGAAAAGCCCATGTCTCCTGTACACAACGTAATTACACGGTACGGTAATTTTAGTTTTTGTAAAATATCCTCAGCATTTTGGACCATCTTTTCTAATTCGTCATATGATGTTTGATTATCCGTTATTTTGACCATTTCGACTTTGTTAAACTGATGCAAACGGATCAAACCTCTCGTATCGCGGCCCGCACTGCCAGCTTCTGAACGGAAAGAAGGGCTTAAGGCTGTGAAATATGTCGGTAATTGCTCTTGTGTCAAAATTTCATCACGATAATAATTTGTCAACGGAACTTCCGCAGTCGGAATCAAGGTTAAATTACTATTTTCTAATTGGAAAACATCTTCTTTAAATTTAGGAAATTGGCCGGTACCAAACATCGATGCTTCATTGACAGCATAAGGGGGGATCATTTCCGTATACCCGTGCTCATACACATGCGTATCTAGCATAAAGTTATAAATTGCACGCTCCAACCGCGCACCAAGACCTTTGTAATAGACAAACCGACTGCCTGAAACTTTCGCTCCTCTTTCAAAGTCCAAAATATCTAATTCCTCTGCAATCTCCCAATGTGGTTTTGGTTCAAACGTGAAAGTAGGTGCTTTTGACCAACGACGAACCTCTACATTATCCGCTTCGTCTTTGCCAACAGGAACCGCATCATTAGGCAAATTAGGCAATGTATACGAAATATCTTTTACCTGTTGATCTATTTCTTGGATTTGCTCGTCCAGTACTTTGATCTGGCTGCCGACTTCTTTCATTTCATTAATCTTCGCAGCCGCGTCAGTTTTTGCTCTTTTTAATTGGGCAATTTCAGCTGAAACAGTATTCCGATATTTTTTTAACTCTTCCACTTTGACTAATTTTTGGCGGCGATTCTCATCTAAGCTTAAGAATGTATCTAATACTTCCGCTTTGACTCCGCGTGTTAGTAACTTCGCTTTGACATCTGTAAAATTTTGGCGAACAACTTTCATATCTAACATCTTTTTTCCTCCTTTTAAATTAAAAAAACCTTCTCATCCAACGAGTCTTTAGCTCGCTTGGGACGAAAAGGTTTGAAATTCGCGGTACCACCCAAATTCAACAAATTGTTGCACTTGATTCTTCAGATAACGGTTGACGCCGAAATAACTTACCATAAATCATGTTCATTATTTACTTTAAATGGGATGGAATTCACTTCTGTCATTATTAGCTTACACCCAACGCTAACTCTCTATGAATAACAGGATAGTTACTAGTCCCTTAGCTTGCTTACTTATTAAATCAAGAATACAAAATTTTGACCTGTTTGTCAAATGAATCTAATCAATTACCGTTTTTTCAATGACTCGATTTCTTCCATTGTCAAGGCTCGGTAGGAACCTTCCTTTAAATTTTGCTCCAGCTGTAAGGATCCCATCTTTGTGCGTTGCAAGAAAACAACTGTTTTATCGACTGTTTCAAACATCCGTTTCACTTGATGAAATTTTCCTTCTTGAATCGTCAAAAAAATTTCTGACTGATTTTCTGCTTCTAAAATTTTGCTTATTTTTAAGGTAGCTGGCAGACAAGCTTCCCCATTCTTTAAAATCAACCCTCGACCAAATAATTCACGGTCTTCCTCGGTAACAATTCCCTGAACTTTTGCAAAATATTCTTTGTTTACATGCTTTTTGGGTGACAATAACTGATGCGCCAAGTCGCCATCATTAGTCAATAGTAGCAAGCCGACTGTATCTTTATCTAGCCGACCTACTGGAAATAAATCTGCCAGATAATCCGTCTCACTTAAAAGCTCCAACACAGTTTTATCCTCACGGTCTTTCGTTGCCGAAACTACTCCCTGCGGTTTATTGAGCATATAGTAATAAAATTTTTGATAGCTTAGCCGCTGCCCATTCACCGTTATTAAATCCGTAGCCTCATCCACAATTACCTTTCCATCCTTCATGCGCACTTGATTGACTCTTACATCCGCTTTTTTTAACACTTGTTTGACTTCTTTGCGACTGCCAAATCCTGTGTGACTTAATAGTTTATCTAACCGCATTTTCTCCTCCTAATAAAGAAAAGAGCATCTGAATGACACTCTTCTCTTCTAACCATTACTTAATTCTTAATCGACGTCGCAAACCACTAATTTTTGCGCCTAACAGCTTATCTGCTAATCGGACTTTCAAGCTTAAATAAACGTAAACAAGCCCACCTACTAGTGCAACAAACAAAATAATTAGCAATGCTTGGATCTTACTGTCAGGATTCAACACGAAATAGCTTAGCTGGCGGGTAAGCAGTGCCACCACAAACATGACAACACTAAAAATAAAAATCAACAACGTTCGACGAGCAGTTAATTGACGATTAAACTTCGTGATGCGGTGAATTGCTTTAATGGTAAAATAAGAAGTCACAATAAACCCAATCGAGGTTGCTAAAAGTGGCCCGTAAACTTCAAACAAACGAACAAACGGATATTGCAAGACCAATTTAACAATAAAGCCATAGCCCAAATAGATCATCGCTTCGCTATTTCGGTATAAGCCTTGCAGCATGGTTGAGACCAACATATAAAAGCCAAGAATTATTCCTGCATAACAAGCTTCTACTAATACAGAAGTTCCTAGTGGATCTGGGCCGTAAAAAAGCGTATAGAGCGGTTCAGCCAAGGCAATCATTCCTAAAGTAGCTGGAATCATTACAAAGAAAAATAGTTGGATATTTTCACTCACTTGCTTCGATAAAAGCTTATAATTTTTCAATGTGTAAGATTCTGTAATCAATGGTAAGCCCGTAACAGCCAGCGCAGTCGCCAACGAGATCACAATCATTGTAAGCTTGTCTGGATTGGCACTAAAAATACTAAACAGCTCAGATAAATGGCGTGGTGAGTAATTAGTAAAGCCGTGCATCATTTTCTCAAAGGTCATTTGATCAAGTAATTTAAAAATCGTGATGCCCGATCCAACAACGACAAAAGGAATGGCTTCAATAATCATTTCTTTTAATAATGAATTTTCCGTAACCTTGACTTGATTATTACTATTTGCCTCTAAATAATCCATTTTTGGTTTTTGTTTTCGATAATACCAAATTAAAGCGGCAAACGAAACGATCATCCCCACAAACGCAGCAAAAGTCGATTGTGTAACGGCATCAACATAGCTTCCTTTTAGAACCTTCATAATAATAAACGTCGTTAAAAGCATATAAAATACGCGGGCAATCTGTTCCACAATCTGTGAAACTGCAGAAGGCATCATATCTTGATAGCCTTGAAAAAAACCGCGAATAATACTCATACAAGGGAAGATCAAAACACCCATACTCAGCGCGCGCATCGTAGGAATTAAATCAGCATTTCCACCGGCAAGAAGCGGTGCCGCAAAAAACATAATTCCTGCAAAGACAATTCCTAAACCGCCCATTACAAGCAACGATCGCTTAAATAATCGTTTACTTACACCATACTCATTTAATGAATTATAATGAGAAATTTGCTTCGCAATTGCGCTGGGAATTCCCGCAGTCGCAATCATCAAAAATAGAGCGTAAATGTTGTATCCTTTGTTAAAAAGGCTGTTCGCAACGTTTCCGTTATCCCCCATCCATGCGTACCACGGAATAATATAGACAGCGCCCATCAATCTAGAAACAATGCTTCCTGTCGTCATCCAAATGGAGCCTCGCACCATTTTTTCTTGTACGTCTGCCTCTTGTTTTTTTAAATTTATTTGTTGTTCCGACATTTATTCACGCAACTTTCCTCAAGTCTACTCTCTCCATTTTAATCGTTCTCATTTAGATATGCAACGAGTTTTCCGACTCCTTTTTGCTTCTTAATGTAAAAAATGCGTTTGAATGCTTATTTGTGCCCTTTATTTTTTTCTTCTTAGATCGTTTTTTTGCAAGTAAGCTTCTACCAATTGTTTTCCTCGACATTTTTCCTCAATCAAAAAAGTGCTGGCATGCAAAATACATGCGCAACACTTCTCTAATCGGTGTTAATTTGCAACAATATTCACCAATTTATTCGGAACGATAATCACTTTACGAACCGTTTTCCCTGCAATTGCTTGCTGGATTAATTCATGATCAAACGCGATTTTTTCTAATTCCTCTTTCGCAAGATTCGTGGCTATTTTTGCTTTTCCACGCACTTTACCATTAACCTGAAAGACGACTTCGACTTCCTTTTCAATTAATTCTGCTGCATCATAAGTAGGCCAAGGCGCAAACATGATACTTCCTTCATTGCCTAAGAGTTGCCAAAGCTCTTCCGCTACATGTGGTGCAATCGGCGCTAAGAGTTGCAAGAAGCCTTCCATATATTCATATGGCAAGACATCTACCTTATACGCATCATTGACAAAAATCATCAATTGAGAAATTCCCGTATTAAAATGCAAGTTTTCATAATCTTCCGTAACTTTTTTCACCGTTTGATGGTAAATTTTTGTCAATTTCCCGTCATTAACTGTTGTAATCCGATCACGCATTTTTCCGTCTTCATCTACAAGCAAGCGCCAAACGCGATCAAGAAACTTCCGGCTTCCTTCTAAGCCATTTTCGCTCCATGCAATCGAAGCATCCAACGGCCCCATGAACATTTCATACATCCGTAAGGTATCTGCCCCAAATTTTTCAACGACATCATCCGGATTCACCACATTGCCCCGCGATTTCGACATTTTTTCATTATTATCACCAAGAATCATACCTTGATTAAATAGCTTTTGGAATGGTTCTTTCGTAGGTACAATCCCTAAATCATATAAAAATTTATGCCAAAAACGTGCATACAACAAATGTAAAACAGCATGCTCTGCTCCACCGATATAAATATCCACAGGTAACCAGCGTTTTAATTTTTCTGGATCTGCTAATTGTTTTTTATTATGTGGATCAATATAACGTAAGAAATACCATGAGCTTCCTGCCCATTGCGGCATCGTATTGGTTTCACGCTTGCCTTTTTTTCCTGTCTCAGGGTCAACAATATTAATCCATTCCGTGATATTTGCTAAGGGAGATTCACCCGTTCCACTAGGCTTAATATCTTTTGTTATCGGAAGAATTAAGGGCAGCTCTTCTTCTGGTAATGTTGTGGTTGTACCATCTTCCCAATGAATAATCGGAATCGGTTCTCCCCAATAACGTTGACGTGAGAATAGCCAATCACGTAAACGATAACTCGTTTCTTTTTTTCCAACATGATTTTCTTCCAACCAGTCATTCATCTTTTCGATTGCTTCTACTTTATACAAACCATTTAAAAATCCGGAATGGATATGCTTGCCATCTCCCGTGTATACTTCTTCGGCAACATTTCCGCCTGCAAGAACGGGGATAATTTCTAAATTAAAGGCCTTCGCAAAATCATAGTCACGCTCATCATGGGCAGGAACCGCCATAATTGCACCGGTTCCATAACTAGCCAAGACATAATCCGCAATCCAAATTGGAATTTCTTTGCCATTCACAGGATTTATCGCATACGCACCAGTAAAGACGCCGGTTTTTTCTTTTGCTAAATCCGTCCGCACCAATTCTGATTTTTTGCCTGCTTCTTCTATATAAGCTGTCACTTGTTCCTTTTGCTCTGCTGTCGTAATCTCTTGCACCAAGTCCAATTCTGGTGCAAAAACAGCATAAGTAGCACCAAATAACGTATCTGGACGTGTTGTAAAAATCGCAAACTCTTTTTCTGTATGCGCAATTTTAAACGTTACATTTGCCCCAACTGATTTCCCAATCCAGTTTTTTTGCATTTCTTTAATACTTTCGGGCCAGTCAACTAGCTCTAAATCTTCAATCAAACGATCTGCATACGCGGTAATTTTCAACATCCATTGTTTCATCGGCTTGCGATAGACAGGGTAGCCACCACGTTCTGATTTTCCATCAATGACTTCTTCGTTTGCCAAAACCGTTCCCAGTGCAGGACACCAGTTAACAGGCACCTCCGCTTCATAAGCAAGGCCTTTTTCATATAACTTCGTAAAAATCCATTGCGTCCATTTGTAGTACTGTGGATCGGTTGTATTAATTTCTCGGTTCCAATCGTAGCTAAAACCAAGAGCGTTAATTTGATGCTTAAACGTTTCAATATTTTTTTGCGTAAAATCAGCTGGATCATGTCCTGTATCCAATGCATATTGCTCTGCTGGTAATCCAAAGGCATCCCACCCCATCGGATGCAGCACGTTATACCCTTGACTTCGTTTCATCCGCGCTAACACATCAGTTGCTGTATAACCCTCTGGATGCCCAACATGAAGTCCCTCGCCTGATGGATAGGGAAACATATCAAGTGCATAAAAATTCTTTTTCTGCGGATCCTCAGTTGTATTAAAACTATTATTTTTCATCCAATATTTTTGCCATTTTTTTTCGATTGTTCTGTGTTGATATGACATGCTAAACTCCTCCAATTAGTTAATAAAAAAGCCTACAAAAGCAAAGACTGACTTCACTCTCATAGGACGTTTATTCAAACGTGGTACCACCTAAATTTGCATGTTCTTTTAACCGGAACAATGCCTCTAACATGATAACGGATTGATTCCGACTTCCTTTTATTGCACTGGAAGAAAAACTCAAAGACAAGTTCAAAACTTTACCTGCACATTCCCACCTAAGCTGTGCTCTCTGAAAGGCGACGGTTTCTACTACTTCTTTTCAGCGTTTTATTATTCTTATACTAACAAAAAAACGTGATAAGTGCAACGAATAATAACGATTCGTTGAAAACAAACTGCATGTTCCATTTACGCAAAGACAATCAGAAACCACCTTTATTATTTATTAATTCAGAAAATTCAAAAAACGGGTTGACTATTCAAATTAGAAAGGATATAATCTTTTCAACCACAATGAAAAAACCGAGGAAATAATCATGAAAACCAACTACTTGTACGTCATCGTCTTATTAATCCAGAAGAGCTGAGCCGGAGTTTATAAAAAACTTATGGTTGAGCTCTATTCTGTATAGGGCTCACGTACAGTCGCCCTATCAATTATTCTATTGAGAGGGTTTTTTTGTTTTTCTTTTTATTTTTTTAATCTAATAGAGGAGTCGAGGAAAATGGACAAAACAAACACTGCTACAAGCACAGATCCAGAGAAACTATCATTCAAAGAGTACGTATACAAAATTTCGGCCGGAGTTTCAAATGCGGTCTTAGTCATGCTAGGAATCGGGCTACTCTGTGAAACCTTAGGAACATTTCTTCATTGGGACCAGCTACACCAAATTGGCACCATCGCCAAAATCTTGCTAGCCCCTGCTTTTGGAGCAGGTATCGCTTTTCAATTGCAAACAAACACGCTCGTCATTTTTAGTTCAATGGTCGCTTCGACCGTTGGTGCAAATGCAGTTTTCTTCACTTCAGATACAATTCAAGCGGGAACCGCTACTGGTTATTCTTTGCTCCAACCACTTGGAAGTGGTGTCTTTACGACCGGACAGCCCATCAGTGCCGTCATCGCAGGTATTATTGCCGCCGTAGTCGGAAAATGGTTAACTGGAAAAACACCGCTAGATATGATGCTCGTACCTTTCAGCAGCATCTTTATTGGTGGTGTTGCCGGAATTGGACTAGCTTCTGTTACGACACCTTTTTTAGTTGGCGTAAGCAAATTTATGACTAGTTCAATTACCGTTTCCCCGATCTTAGGCTCGATGGTCATCGCATTACTTTGGAGTGTTTTGCTCATGACACCTGCTTCATCTGTTGCACTTGCGATCGCTTTACAATTAGACCCTGTCTCTTCAGCCGCCGCACTCATTGGCTGTAACTGTCAGTTTGTCGGTTTCACGGTGATGTCTTGGAAGGAAAATAAATTAGGCGCAAATTTGGCCCAAGGTTTAATCACACCGAAAGTTCAATTTCCAAACTTGACCCTGCATCCGCAAATGGTGTTACCACCGTTTATTGCCGCCGTAATCTGTGCGCCAATCGCTACATCTGTGTTAGGCTTTACAGCTACTTATGAATTGGCTGGACTCGGATTAAATTCATTGATTGCTCCTTTAAATATTTTGTCAAAAAGCACTTCCAGCTTCATGATTTATATGGCAACTGGTGTTATCTTGCCTGCAATTATTTCTTTGATTGGTTACGGGTTATTAAAAAAAATGGGGAAAGTCGAAAAAGGCGATCTTACAATCGAATTACAATAAAAAAGGCACTGTCATTCTGTAGTGGCCCCCAAAAGTTAGACTTTTTATAGAGGTTGGGACAGAAGTGTTTAACTCTGAGAAATAAGAAGGGATTTCCGAAAATTGTTCCTCAAATTTTGGGTAAATTTCGGCTTATTTCCGAAAGAGTTGCTTCTGTCCCACCGTTTATTCGTGTTTCAAGGGACTGAG
>JAATGB010000178.1 GCA_015654945.1 Lactobacillales bacterium
CCACCAGAAATTGATTTCCCTTGTAAAAAAAGAATTTCTTTATGAATATTTCTATAACCGTAAAGAGAATTAACATAATCCATAGTTAGCTCATTGTCAAAATCGTCTTGGCATAAATTGGCAAGATTCGTCATGCCCTTTTTGATTGCTCGCCTTACGCGTTGAAAAATGATCTTTTTGTCGTGTGTATTGATGGAAAATTGTTGATTAAAATCAATCATACTAAAGGCAATGCTTTGCTCCATCATTATCTGGCCAATCGTTAAAATATCTGTATAGCCTGCTTCAGATGCAATTCCTAAAAAGCCTAAAATAGCCCGCATTTTCTTTTTTGCTTCATTTAAATTATCTGAATTGGCAGCTTGTTTGCCATCAGTCGGCGTTCCTAGTAGATTTTGGATGCTCGTTAGTTTTTTCTCCATCAAAAGATTTTGCTTTACGTGATCAACGATGGTTCTGACTTCAATAATATTGATAGGCTTGTCAATGAAAAACTCGATACCTGCGCGGTACGCATCTTCTCGAAGGTCGGTATCTCTAACTTGGGAAATCATAATAAATTTTAAATGCGGTTTGACTTTGCGTAAGGTTTGAACGAATGAAATTCCATTTATTTCAGGCATTAATAAGTCAATTAGTACAATATCAACATCTAACAGCATCAATTCTTGTAGCGCTTGTTTCGGTGAGGACGATTTACAAATAACTTGATTATCCATATCTTCTTCAACGATTCGTTGCAAGATGACTGTTACAGATAGGTCATCGTCAATTACATAAAATTTCATACAGATTCCCCCAAAACTAATTTTTCTTTATCCAAAGTCAAAAGAAAGGTCGTTCTTTCTTTGTCAGATAGAACTTCGATGGATCCGCCAAATTGCTCTTTTATGATTATTTTCACATGAGAAAGACCAATTCCACGATAAATATCACCAGTTTTTTGGTTGAACTTCGTTGAAAATCCTGGTTGAAAGATCAGCGCCTTAATATCAGCTGTAATGCCTGGTCCATTATCAGAAATACTGATCACTACATGATTATTTTGATCTTTAATCAGTACCACAATCTCTCCTTGGCGTTGCGTTCCAATCGCGTCAATACTGTTTACAATAATATTGGATAGTATGGAGACTAGGTAATAATGATTTTTAATTTGTAGATCTATTTGTTTTTTTGAGGTAATTAAAATATCTAATTTTCTTTCTCTAATCAGATTTCGTGAATAGGAGAGTACAATTTTTAAAATATCACTAAGTTTCATTGAAGAATTATTTTCGGTATCAAAGTAGCTGCCAAGACCTATAATGACATTTTGATAGTCTTTTTTTATTTCATGGACATCACGAGCGATAGTTAGAGCAATTTTACCGTTTTCGTTGGAATCGATTTCATTTCCAAGCTCTTTGTTTAGCAAATAAGCATTTTTCATGATTCTTTCGATCTCTTTGATATTTTTTTTCATAAAATAAACCTCGCTTTTTACAGCGGAAGCAGACCACAAAAAATAGTAATACCGTTTTTCATGACTCTCTTTTCGAACCATAAGAGTAAAATAATGATACAAAAAAACAAATAAACAACTGATGATACTTCGCAGCAGTGCTGTCAAAAATAATAATCGGAACAATTCAAGCGTATAATGTGAAAAATGCAAGAGTAAACTAATTTCTAAAATATTGGAAACATAATCACATAAGACAATCGTGAAAAAGAAGGAGCTATTATTCCGATATGCTTTATTCCAATAGAGCAGATAGTACATAAAGCCATAGCATAAGTAGAAAGTGACGTCTGTAAAAATGTATTGTGCAATCGTTTCGAGTGCGTAGTTATTCGTAAGCAATAGTAAAAGACCTCTAAAAAAGGGTGAACCAATAGCAATTCCTACTGTTAAAGGGATTGGATGTAAATCATCATTAAAATACAAAAAAATCGGCAATAAAATTACAGACAAGGTTAAAATAAAACCGTCTGTGTAGATAGGGATATTGATTTGAGCCGCTAGTGCAATGCATGTAACAGCTACACTGATTCGTTTTATTTTATCTTGATGAATGATACGAAAAAAAAGTGACATAAAAGTTCCTCCTTAAAAATTCTTTTGTGAATCTTTTTGAGGTTTCTTGAAGCCTCTAAATATACTTTGATTATAGAATTTAAAGGAGGAACAAACAATGAAAAATTTACGTAACAGAGATTTTATCACGCTATTTGATTACACGAAGGAAGAAATGGAGTTTTTGCTAAATCTATCAGCCGATCTCAAACGAGCAAAATATTCCGGAGTTGAACAACAAACGTTAACAGGTAAAAACATTGCGCTTCTTTTCGAAAAGGATTCCACACGTACACGCTGCGCTTTTGAAGTAGCTGCACATGATCAAGGTGCGCACGTTACGTATTTGGGACCTACTGGTAGCCAAATGGGCAAAAAAGAAAGTGCAAAGGATACTGCTCGTGTATTGGGTGGTATGTTCGACGGTATTGAGTATCGAGGATTTTCTCAACGAACAGTAGAAACATTGGCGAAATATTCAGGTGTGCCTGTTTGGAATGGATTAACCGATGAGGAACATCCCACGCAAGTTTTGGCAGATTTTTTAACTGCGAAAGAATGTTTGAATAAACCTTATGATAAAATTCATTTCACCTATGTTGGGGATGGCAGAAATAATGTTGCGAATGCTTTAATGATCGGTGCTGCAATTATGGGAATGACGTTTCACTTAGTCTGCCCAAGTTCATTGAATCCGACAGTTGAATTACTCGAAAAATGCCGAAATATTGCAGAAAAAACAGGCGCTTCTATTCTAGTTACCGATAATATTGCGAAGGGCGTTCTAGATTCTGATGTTCTCTACACAGATGTCTGGGTTTCAATGGGTGAACCTGATGAAGTTTGGCAAGAACGAATTAAATTGTTGGAACCTTATCGTGTGACAAAAGCAATGCTTGAAAAAACCAAAAATCCTCATGTTATTTTTGAACATTGTCTCCCATCCTTTCACGATGTAGAAACCAAAATGGGACAAGAAATCTTTAAAAAATATGGATTGAAGGAAATGGAAGTCAGTGATGATGTATTTGAGAGCGCTGCTTCGGTAGTTTTCCAAGAAGCTGAAAATCGGATGCACACAATCAAAGCAGTCATGGTTGCGACATTAGGAAACTAAGGAGGAAAGAAACATGTCGAAAATGGTTATTGCTCTAGGCGGAAACGCATTAGGCAGTTCTCCGGAAGAACAAATAAAACTCGTTCAACAAACAGCTTCTTCATTAGTAGACCTTATTGCAAAAGGACATCAAGTAGTCATTAGCCACGGCAATGGCCCCCAAGTAGGGCTTATTAATTTGGCTATGAACTATGCCGCTGAACATGATCAAGCTCCCGTTTTTCCTTTCCCAGAATGTGGAGCCATGAGTCAGGGATACATAGGCTATCATTTGCAACAAAGCTTACAAAATGAATTACGAAGAAAGAAAATTACGAAACCAGTTGTGACACTGATTACGCAAGTTGAAGTTGATCCAAAAGATCCTGCTTTTTCTGATCCTACAAAACCAATTGGTTCGTTTTACAACAAGACAGAAGCAGAAAAAATTACCAAGGAAAAAGGATATGTGTTTGTGGAGGACGCTGGCAGAGGCTATCGCCGGGTGGTGGCGTCACCTCTTCCAAAAGAGATTGTGGAGCTAAAAAGTATTAATAATTTGATTGCGACCGATACTGTCGTAATTGCGAGTGGGGGAGGTGGCGTTCCGGTTGTTAAAGAACAGGGAAGCTATACGGGAGTTCCCGCAGTCATTGACAAAGATAAATCAAGTGCGTTATTAGCGTGCGAACTCGCTGCCGATCAATTGGTTATCTTAACGGCTGTTGATTTTGTTTATGTCAATTATGGAAAAGAAAATCAAGTAGCTTTACGGGAAACTACTTCCGCAGAATTACAGCAATATATGAGTGAAAAACAATTTTCTAAAGGTAGTATGCTACCTAAAATAGAAGCATGCTTGAGTTTTATCAAAAAAAATCCTACAGGGACAGCTTTGATTACTTCACTTGCTCATCTTGATGAGGCACTGGCAGGCAAAATTGGGACAAGCATAAAAAAATAAGTTTTAAAAAATGTGTTAAGTTATTGAGAAAAGGCGGAATTTTTTCGGCTTTTCTCTATGAATATAGATGGTGCAATCATTACTATATTTCATTTCTACTACTTTATTTATCGGAGGTGTACTCATGGAAAACAGTGAGGCAAGAAATGCTTCTCATGAAAATAAAAAGCGAAAATTTAAATTGAAAATGCCTGGTGCTTTTGCTATTTTGTTTATTTTAACGGTTGTTGCGGTGTTTGCGACTTGGATCATTCCAGCGGGATCTTATTCAAAGCTTTCCTATGATCAATCAAGCGCTCAACTGCAGATTACAGATCCTTCTGGTAAGGTTAAAAGTGTACCTAGTACGCAAAAGGAACTTAATAAGTTAGGAGTTAGAATTGAGATCAAGCAATTCACTTCTGGTGGAATTAGCCAAGCTGTGTCTATTCCCAATACGTATCAGCACTTAAAGCAAAAGCCAGCTGGTCTAGATGCAATCACCAGCAGCATGGTAAGTGGGACAATTGAAGCAGTCGACATCATGGTGTTTATCTTAGTTATTGGTGGGTTGATTGGCGTTGTGAAAGCCAGTGGGGCCTTTGAATCTGGTTTAATCGCTTTGACGAAAAAAACCAAAGGGCATGAGTTTCTCTTGATCTTTTTTATTGCTATTCTCATGATTTTAGGTGGAACATTGTGTGGAATCGAAGAAGAGGCAGTTGCTTTTTATCCCATTCTGGTACCAGTATTTATTGCCATGGGCTATGATTCAATTGTTTGTGTCGGCGCTATTTTTTTGGCGAGTTCGATCGGGACAGCTTTTTCAACCATTAATCCGTTTTCTGTTGTAATCGCTTCAAATGCTGCCGGAATCAATTTTACTGAAGGACTTGTTTGGCGGATTTTTGGGTGTATCGTAGGGGCTATTTTTGTGATTCTCTATTTACATTGGTATTCACAAAAGGTGAAAGCTACGCCTACTTTCTCCTATTCCTACGAAGATCGAGATGAATTTGATAGGATGTGGTCGATAACGTCGAATAAAGATAGCTCAACTACTGTTTTTTCGATTCGTAAAAAATTGATCTTGGTTTTATTTGTCGCTTCATTTCCCATTATGGTGTGGGGCGTGATGACAAAGGGCTGGTGGTTCCCGACGATGGCTTCTTCTTTCCTTGCATTTACTATTATTATTATGCTTTTAGCTGCAAATGGGAAGCGTGGTATTGGTGAAAAAAACGTGGTTGATGCTTTTGTAAATGGCGCTTCTAGCTTAGTGGGTGTTTCATTAATTATCGGACTTGCGCGCGGGATTAATTTGATTTTGAATGAAGGCCTGATTTCAGATACAATTTTACACTTTTCTTCTTCTCTTGTATCTCATATTAGTGGACCTGTCTTTATTTTGGTTATGCTAGCCATTTTCTTTATTCTGGGATTTATTGTTCCCTCTTCATCTGGGTTGGCTGTACTTTCAATGCCGATCCTCGCACCCTTGGCGGATAGCGTAAACATTCCTCGCTTTGTCGTGGTTACTGCCTATCAATTTGGACAATACGCGATGCTCTTTTTAGCACCGACTGGCCTGGTTATGGCAACCTTACAAATGTTAAATATGCGCTATTCACATTGGGTTCGCTTTGTTTGGCCTGTGGTACTCTTTTTACTTCTTTTTGGCGGCGGATTACTTGTTGTACAAGTGTTGGTTTATAGCTAACACATTAAAAGAATAGAAAAATAGTTGGAACACATAACAAAAATATAAATAGCATGAACTAATTTAAGGGCCTGGAGCATCATTAATCGAATGATGCTCCAGGCCTTTAAATTACGCATAAATATTTTTGTACACACTGCTTTTTATCACCTGTTTTTCAGGTTCGCATTTATGACAAGGAAAGACTTCAAGTACTTGCTTGAAAAATCTATTATGGAGTATTCTTAGTTTGCTTTTTATAAATGAATCTTTTTAAATGAAAAGAGGTGCTTGCGGATCAAGGAAATTTTCAGATAAGTTGACCCTTAAATTAAATCATGGTATGATTCTTTTTGGATTAATCGTAATTTTTACGTTTTACGATAGGAGGATAGCAATGCATTATATTTCAGTAGAAAATCTAACTTTTTTTTATGGCGAAGAGCCGGTACTTGAAAACGTATCTTATCATGTTGACCCAGGTGAATTTGTCATTTTGACAGGAGAAAATGGCGCTGCAAAATCAACTCTTATTCGAAATACTTTAGGATTATTAAAACCTGCTAAAGGAAAAATAGCGATTGCGAAGACTAATCAAGAAGGCGAAAAATTAAGCATGGGCTATATCCCACAGCAAATTGCTTCTTTCAATGCCGGTTTTCCGAGCACAGTTTTGGAATTAGTTCGTTCCGGTCGATTTCCACGTGGTCGTTGGTTTAAGCGATTGACCAAGAAAGATCATGAGCATGTTGAAAAGGCACTCCGTTCTGTAGGTATGTGGGAGATGCGGAATAAACGGATCGGTGAGTTATCTGGGGGACAAAAGCAACGAATTTGTTTAGCGCGAATCTTTGCAACAGATCCAGATTTATTTGTATTAGATGAACCAACAACTGGCATGGATGAAGGTTCAAGAGGGGATTTTTATCGTTTGTTACGGCATAATGCGCATGCGCATGACAAAGCGATTTTGATGATTACCCATGACCATGAAGACATCAAACAATATGCCGATCGACATATTCGTTTGGTTCGAAAGGAGGATTCCGAATGGCGTTGCTTTCATATGAGTTCATGAGGCGAGCGATTCTTTCAGCGGCTTTTATGGCGGTTATCGCGCCTATGCTAGGTGTTTTTTTAGTGGTAAGAAGGCAATCGCTTTTGGCAGATACTTTATCACATGTCTCATTAGCAGGAATTGCTTTAGGACTGTTTATTAATTATAATCCGACTATTACAACGTTGATTGTTGTCGTTTTTTCAGCTGTCATTCTCGAATATTTAAGAAGGGTTTATCACACGTATTCGGAAGTTTCAACGGCAATTTTGATGTCTGGCGGCTTAGCGATCGCGCTAGTATTAATGAATGCCAATAAGGGGAATTCATCGGTACGAGTGGAACAGTATCTGTTTGGATCGATTGTGACAATCAGTTGGGATCAAGTCAAAATCTTAGGTGTGCTTCTCGTACTGTTGATCGTTCTTTTCTTACTATTGAAACGACCGATGTATGTGCTGACGTTTGATGAAGAGACGGCGCATGCCGATGGTCTACCGGTTAAGTGGATGTCGATTTTTTTCAATGTCATGACAGGGGTTGCGATTACCGTGATGATTCCGATTGCAGGCGCGTTGCTTGTTTCAGCAATTATGGTATTACCGGCAGCAATTTCGATGCGGATTGGGCGGAGCTTTAATCGGGTGATTGTGATTAGTATTGGGATTGGGTTGATCGGGATGCTGTCGGGATTATTTCTTTCTTATGATTTGGATACTCCTTCTGGTGCAACGATTACACTGGTCTTTATTTTGATCTTTTTGCTTGTTAGCATTTTTCAGAAAGTCGTAAAAAGAAAAGAATAATTTTCTTATAATAAAATATAAACTGGTTTTTATCTATCGAATGTTTACGATTTCAGGGATACTACAGATATATTTTTAGCGTAAAAGAGATTTTTCTTGTGGTTTGACTACAAAATATTAATCAGATAGAGTTAGTTACCTTAATGAATCTGGGGAGGATAACCCAAGGCTTGTAAAAAGTGGAAAGTGTGTGTTTAACACTATGCACTTTTTTGCTTTTTGAGGCGCTATACTTTATGATGTTGGTGAAAAATCACAGGCATCTTTTTTCTTTTCAAATAGATAGAAAAAACATCTTTATTTCCTGTAGAATTAAGTCAACTAAAACCAATCAAAAGGGGAGATCAAGATGTTCTATACAAA
>JAATGB010000102.1 GCA_015654945.1 Lactobacillales bacterium
TAAAAATGAGATAATATTATGAATATTAAAGAAAAATACAAAGCAAATAAAGGAGTACTTTTAACGATGAAGGGAATTATTCTTGCAGGTGGAAGCGGTACACGGTTGTATCCTTTAACAAAAGCAGTGTCAAAGCAATTGATGCCAATTTATGACAAACCAATGATTTATTACCCCATGTCAACGCTCATGTTGGCAGGAATTAAAGACATTTTGATTATTTCGACCCCCACAGACACACCAAGATTTGAACAGCTATTTGGTGATGGACATGAGCTGGGTTTAACTATCGAGTACAAGGTACAAGCGAGTCCAGATGGTTTGGCACAAGCCTTTATTATTGGGGAAGACTTTATTGGCGATGATTCAGTATGTCTAATTCTAGGTGATAATATCTATTATGGTGGTGGTTTATCAAACATGCTGCAACGGTCAGCTACGAAAGAAACGGGTGCAACTGTTTTTGGGTACCATGTTAATGATCCTGAGCGTTTTGGCGTTGTTGAATTTGATAAAGAAATGACGGCCATTTCAATTGAAGAAAAGCCCGAAAAACCAAAAAGCAACTATGCTGTTACCGGTCTTTATTTTTATGATAATAGCGTCGTAGAAATTGCCAAAAATATTCAACCTTCTGATCGAGGGGAGCTTGAAATTACGGATGTGAACAAAGTATATTTAGAGCAAGGAAACTTAAGTGTTGAATTGTTAGGCAGAGGATATGCTTGGTTGGACACAGGTACGCATGAATCTTTACTTGAAGCAGCAACCTTTATTGAAACAATTGAAAAACGTCAAAATTTAAAAGTTGCTTGTTTGGAAGAAATATCGTACCGCATGGGCTATATTACAAGAGAACGGCTAGTGGAGCTAGCTCAGCCTTTGAAGAAAAATGAATATGGTAAATATTTATTACGATTGGCAGGAGAAAAATAATGGGAAAAATAAAAGTTATTTCGACAAAGTTGCAAGATGTTAAATTAATTGAACCAGCTGTTTTCGGTGATCATCGCGGATTCTTCACGGAAAGTTATTCAGATAAAGATTTCAAAGAAGCGGGTATTGATTTTCATTTTATTCAAGACAATCATTCGTTATCGGCAGAAGCAGGTGTTTTACGTGGCCTTCATTTTCAAAAAGGAAAATCAGCACAAACGAAACTAATTCGAGTAGTTACAGGAGCTGTTCTAGATGTAATTGTTGATATTCGTAAGGGCAGCCCTACATATGGCGAATGGGAAGGCTATATTATTTCAGAGCATAATCACCGCCAATTACTTGTACCACGAGGCTTTGCTCATGGGTTTGTGACACTGACACCCAATGTAAACTTTTTATACAAATGCGACAATGATTATGATGCGGCCGCAGATGGTGGAATTCGCTTTGATGATCCTGATTTGGCTATAGACTGGCCGCTTGATGTCGAAAAAGCGATTATGTCTGAAAAAGATGGCAAGCACCCTACGTTGAAAGAGTTTGCAGCAGAAAATCCATTTGTATATGGTGAAATTTAAACAGGATGAATTGTGGGAGGATTTTATAAATGAAAAAAATTATTGTGACAGGTGGCGCAGGGTTTATTGGTTCTAACTTTGTGCATTATGTGGTGAATAATCATCCAGATATTCATGTAACGGTTTTAGATAAGTTAACGTATGCGGGAAACGAGCATAACTTAGATGGGTTACCCAAAGACCGTGTGGAGCTAGTTGTTGGCGATATTGCAGATGCACGATTAGTTGATAAACTTGTTCAAAATACTGATGCAGTGGTTCACTACGCAGCAGAATCGCATAATGATAATTCGTTGAAGGATCCATTTCCGTTTGTGCAAACAAATATTATCGGGACATATACCTTGATTGAAGCTTGTCGCAAATATGATGTACGTTATCATCATGTATCGACAGATGAAGTATATGGTGATTTACCACTTCGAGCAGATTTGCCAGGAAAGGGAGAAGGTCCAGGTGAAAAATTTACAGCTGAAACGGCGTATAATCCATCTAGCCCTTATTCTTCTACCAAAGCGGGTTCTGATTTACTTGTCAGGGCATGGGTTCGCTCATTTGGACTAAAAGCAACGATTTCAAACTGTTCGAATAATTATGGACCGTATCAACACATTGAAAAATTTATTCCGCGCCAAATCACCAATGTTTTAGCTGGAATTAAGCCTAAATTATATGGTGCTGGTAAAAACGTACGTGATTGGATTCATACAAATGATCATTCATCTGCTGTCTGGACTATTTTAACCAAAGGAAAAATTGGTGAAACCTATTTGATTGGTGCGGATGGAGAAGAAGATAATCAAACAGTTATTGAAATGATCTTGGAATTAATGGGACAACCAAAAGATGCGTATGACCATGTAAGTGATCGCGCAGGTCACGATTTACGTTATGCGATTGATTCAACGAAGTTAAGAGAAGAGTTGGGTTGGCAGCCTGAATTCACCAATTTCCGTGAAGGTTTAGCCGATACGATCAGCTGGTATGAAGCGAATCAAGCGTGGTGGCAGGCAGAAAAGAATTTGGTTGAAGAAAATTATGCCAAAAATGGACAATAGTTTTATTGAACAAATTACCACAAAAAAGTAGGCGAGTGTATACTTGCCTTTTTCAGGAGGAAGACCAATGACAATCTTAATCACGGGAGCGAATGGACAACTAGGCACAGAATTGCAACAGTTACTCGATGAAAATAATATTACTTATCATGCAACGGATTCAAAAGAGATGGATATCACAAAAATTGAAGAAATTCATGCCTATTTTGAGCGTATTAAGCCAACACTTGTTTTCCATTGTGCTGCCTATACTGCAGTTGATAAAGCGGAAGAGGAAGGCAAAGAGCTAAATCAATTAATTAATGTTGAGGGAACAAAAAATATTGCGCAAGTTACTGAAAAATATGGTGCGACATTGGTTTATATTAGTACCGATTACGTATTTGATGGTACCAAAAAAGCTGGCGAATACGAAGTAAACGATACGCCAAATCCTCAAAATGAATATGGTCGAGCTAAATATGAAGGCGAGCTAGCCGTTCAAGAATTTTCAAGTAAATTCTACATTATCCGTACTTCTTGGGTTTTTGGTAAATATGGACATAACTTTGTTTTTACCATGCAAAAATTAGCAGAATCTCACCCTAAGATAACGGTTGTTAATGATCAATTTGGCCGGCCGACATGGACCCGGAGCTTGGCTGAGTTCATGCTATTCGTTACAAATAAGCAGGCTGATTACGGCATTTATCACTTCTCAAATGATAACAGCTGTACCTGGTACGACTTTGCGAAAGAAATTCTGAAAGAGCAATCAGTTGAAATTCAACCCGTTGATTCGACTCAATTTCCTCAAAAGGCAAAACGCCCACAATATTCCGTACTAGATTTGTCTAAAACAAAAGCACTTGGCTATGAAATCCCAACTTGGGAAGAAGCTCTTGCAGGAATGCTAAAAGCGATTCAAGCATAAATAGAAATCACTCATTCTTAACACCTTGAAGTTAGAAATGAGTGATTTTTTTTAGTGTATATAGGGCAATTTTTTTATTTTTAACAAGTAAGAGTTGTTTGAAAAAACGTGGCAGTAAGTGGAGCTTATAAAGAAAGAAGAGCTTCTTTTTATAATTTTTATAATAGCGGTACTCTGCATCCGCGATGCTTTTATATCTTGTTTCGCTGACATCATTCATACTTAAAACTGAAAGATCATGAACTATTTTTTCGGGTAAAACAAGAATAGAACCTTTATTTTTTGAAATCTCATGAAATAACCAATGATCTAGATAATCAAGAGGAAATGCTTGATTGAAGCCGCCAATTTTAGCAAGAAAAGCAACTGAAATAAGCACGCCAGATGAAATACCCATGATACCATCTGTATAGGTGCCTGAAGCTGGTAGTGCGTGTTTTAAAGGCGAAATATAGGAACTATAGATAGGCGAAATCTGCTGCGTAGGCGCAATGACAGTTGGCAAGATCGCGATAAATTGATTTTCGGCCTGAGCAAAAACGTTTTTTAAAAAAGCAGATGTCAATTGGCTGTCTTGATCAAGTAAAAGCAACCAACTAAAATCATTTTTTTGCGCATAATCGAGCGCATAATTGTAGGCTTGCGCAATTCCTGGATTACGAGGATTGTGGAAATAATGAACTTCTGGATTTGCAACTCTATGTGATTCGGGGCTGTTGTCGTAAATCAAAATTTCATAATTGTTAGCGGCTAGATCAGAAAGTGAGTTTATCAAAGTTTGGAATGTACTAGTTTTTTCCGGCTCTTCTTTATAAACAACGAGTGTAAAGAGTATCTTCATGTGTTTCCCTTCCTGAGTAAGACGTTAATTTAGTATAACA